>DAIDTM010000181.1 GCA_027457205.1 Anaerolineae bacterium
GACAAACGTTGGACGAGAAATTGGCACAGTCGCCGGCGCAGATTGCAGCGCGCTAATCGCCGATGGGGTTGGCGTCAGCGCCGGCGCGCACGCGAATAGCCCTGCTGCCAGAATGAACAGCGCGCCAATTCGCAGTCGGATCGAATGGGGCGGGAGGGTGGCGTATTTCATTGGATCATTTTGCCCGACTGGCGATGTTCAGGCGCGCTGAAGTGCTCCGCGGACTGTACGGTGGTAGGAATCGCTCAGTCGAAGGCAGCGCAGTGTGTTCGGTGAGGAGACCTTGCCCGAGTTACGGCGCGTCATCGGCGGCGATGTATGCGCCCGCCGGGACTGGTGAACGAATCCGTCGAGTGACAAGTCGATTGGACGGCAGATGCTTACTGATTGCGAAGCCAGACCAGAGCGTCTTCTTCGCCCGCGAAATAGCGGACGGCGTGGATGTAATAGCTTTCCGGAAATTCGAGAATCTTGGGATCCAAGTCCGTGCCGAAGATCGCCGTGACCGGCATCATCGGACGAAACTGTCGAATGTGCCTGGCGCATTCCTCGGCGGTTGTCCCGGTCAGGTCCACCAGTAGTCTGCCCCGGTAGTCGTCCAAGAAGCTCGCGAGCATCCGCACTTCTTCCGGGCTAAACGCTCCGGTGTGCTTGCATCGCATAATTCCCTTTTCCACGGGGGTAACGATAAACGACGCCATAGGATGCCTCCGTTCCAGGATGATTCTCTGCGGAACCAGGCTGGCACTCGCGTTCCTCTGGAAAACATTACCACACCGCCGTCAACCCGGGGCGACGGCCGGTTGTCGCAACGTCGCCATCACGACCGCGCCGTTGATTCCACACGCGCATCGCGCCGATTAGAATCGGCTTGAGGAATTTCAAATCGAAAATTCCGCTCCGATCACGCGTTCCCACGGTATCGTCGCTGCGTCAGAGTTTTAATGCAGTCGGTCGACGCGATCGACGATCGTGCCTTCGCTGTACTGCCTCACTGCTTCTTCAATCGAATGGATGTCGGTGACGATGGGCGTGATGCCGCGCGCACGCATGCTGTCGTACGCGCCTGCGCCCATCCCGCCGCACAAGAGGGCTTGGCAGTCGGCAATCGCTTCCGCCATTTGCGTATGACGATTTTGCGAGGCGGGATCGAAACCGTGCAACTGACCTGGCTCGGCGCGTGCATGTGGCTCATTCGCAAAGTGGACGTGTCCAAGTTTATCACGCATTTGGCGGTCTACAATCTGCCCATTCTCTAAAGTCACCACAAGGTAGTATGGCGCGCGCCCAAAATGTTGGCTGATGGTTTTCCCATCCTCGGTGATCGCAGCGATTTTCATTTTCTCTCCCATTGATCAATATTTGGAATCCGAAGTTCCCGGCAACGGTAGTTTGCGCGGATCCGCACCAACGCTTTCTCAGCCGGCAAGAGCGTGGTTGGCGTCAATACAATATAAGGTGCATTTGTAATATTATTATGGTTGTATTTTTGACTTTCTGGTGATATTATACTATAATATTAGTATACAGTCAATACAAAGGTGTGCTGTGGTGTAGGTCGTGTAATTTCTAGAAAAGTCGCGAGGTCTTTAGATGGCTGAGAAATCCCGCTCCTCATGTGTCCGAGCCGTCGCCGCCAAGCGCTCCCGGCAGCGCGTCGTCTCAGTCAACGCGGGCGTGGTTCCGCAGCCGGCGTCCAATCCAGAGGTGAACGTTGGACTCGCGTTGCGCTCGCTGCGCGCCAAGCGCGGTTTGTCTATCCGAGCATTGGCGGAAAAGAGCGGGCTGGCTGTAAATACGCTGAGTCTTATCCAGAATAACAAAACCTCGCCCAGCGTGGCGACTCTGCAACAGTTATCGTCCGCGTTGGCAGTGCCGATCACAACATTCTTTGAGAACGGCTCACACAAGAGTAGGGTAGCGTACGTCAAAGCCAGTCAGCGTGTGAGCGCGGCATTCGCTCACGGCACACTGGAAGACCTGAGCGCCGGACTGTCAGACCGCACCATCGAACCGTTCGTCGTGACGATGAAGCCGAACGCCAACAGCGGGACACAGCCGATTGTTCACACGGGGCAAGAGTTTGTTTTTTGTCTGGAGGGTCGGGTTGTGTATAGCGTCGAAGACCGCACCTATCTGCTGGAGCCGGGAGATAGTTTGCTGTTCGAGTCGCATCTACCGCATCGCTGGCAAAATATCGAAGCCATACCGGCTCGGGCGATTCTAGTCCTTTGTCCAGCGGACTCGCGCGACCAGCCGACCCAGCATCATTTTTTACCGGAGATGCTTCAGGAAAAATAAATCGATTTGGGGAATGCGGTCTGGTTCCTAACGCGACCGCAACAAACCAACCCGAATCCGATTCATAACTCAAAGGAGAAATTGAATGTCTGCAATCGATCTCACTACACTCCAACCCGCCAAAACGGCGGATGCGCGCGCCATGGCTTGTCCGGGTCCCTTGCTGGAAGCAAAGAAAAGCATTGGGACAGTCAAGGTCGGCGAAGTGCTGGAAATCTGGTCGGGCGATCCGAACACCAAGAGGGATATGCCGGGCTGGTGTGAAAAGGTCGGGCATGAATTCCTGGGCGTCGTCGTTGCTGACGGCTATGACCGGCTCTTTATTCGACGCAAAAAGTAGCGGGCATTTCGTGATCATGAGTGAGAGGGCTGCTATGACGACCCAGTTACGAACTCCAGTCTGCAAGGTCCTGATTCTGGCAACGTTATCGGGAGGATACCGGGGCGCAGACGCGGCGGGGCAATCTCATCTCGAATATCCGTCCAATAGTTACATCTTGCCGGTAAGGACCGCCGCGATGTTCCCGCCGTCGTTCTACCTGAATGCTTTCCAGCAAGGCATTGACGGTATCATCGTGATGTACAGCGGCACCGACAGCCCGTACAAAGGCGAGTCAGAGCGGACGGCGAAAATCATCAACCAGACCTATGTCCTAATGAAAGAACGCGCGCTGGATCCTCGACGCCTGCGCTTGGCGGCGATCTGCACGGTATGCGTCCGCCCATTTCTCAACGAAATCCAAAAAATGAACGCGTTGCTCGAAGAAATTGGGCCCGCGCCGCGTGGATTGCCCACCGCTCTCATCGTGCAGGCGCAGTCGGCGAGTTAGAGAAGGAATAGCGTATGGCAGCGGATAGACTTCAGGTAGACACTATAGTCATCGGAGGCGGGATTGCCGGGATGCAAGCCGCGCTCGACCTGGCAGACCAGGGCTATCGTGTGGCATTGGTGGAAAAGAATCCCAGTGTTGGCGGAAAGATGATCGGACTGAGCAAGGTCTTTCCGACGCTGGACTGTTGCAGCTGCATCACAACTCCCAAGATGGCAGCCGTCGCCTATCACGACAACATCGATTTGCTAACTTACAGCGAGGTGCAATCTGTCTCGCGGAATGAACAGGGCTTTGTCGTCCAAGTGTTGAAGAAACCGCGCTATGTGATCGATGATGCTTGCACCGGCTGCCGGTCGTGCGAGCTGGTGTGCCCGCTCGATCTGCCGGATGACGCGAACGAGTTCGGTCGCACCGCGCATCGCGTCATCTACGTTCCTTTTACAACGGCGGTGCCGCAAAAAGCCCTGATCGATATTGACCAGTGTGTTTTTTGTGGCAAGTGTCTCCAGGCGTGCCCATCCGATGCCATCGATTTCAGTCAGCTGCCGGCGTTTCTCGAAATTCAGGCGCGGAGCATTATTCTCGCAACGGGCTACCAGGTCACTCGGTATGACGCCAAAAAGCAGTACGGCGCCGGGAAACTGCGAAATGTCATCGATGGCTTGATGATGGAGCGACTACTCGCGCCTACGGGTCCCTATGGTCGCGTGCTGCGACCTTCGGATGGCAAACAGCCAGCGTCCATCGCCTATGTCCAGTGCGCAGGCTCGCGCGATGAGACGCTGGGAGTGCCGTACTGCTCACGCGTCTGCTGCATGTACGCCATCAAGCAGGCGATGCTGCTCTCGGGTATGCTGCCGCTGGCGGACATCACCATCTACTACATGGACATCCGCACCTTTGGCAAGGGCTATGAACAGTTTTACCGGAGCGCCCAGGCGATGGGGATCACGTTCGTCAAAGGTAAGGTGGCGCGCATTACTGAAGATGCCGATCAGAATCCCACCGTGCGGGTGGAATTAATCGACGATCATTCCCAGGTGGTCGAACGGAAACACGACTTGGTAGTGCTCTCGGTAGGTATGCTACCGGGCGGGGACCCTCAAGCGCTGTATGGAGTGCCGACATCGGAAGACGGCTTTGTTCGCATTCCCAACTACAACGTCGCGCCGGCGACGACGACGCAAGAGGGTGTCTTTGCGACCGGCACCGCCATCGGTCCAATGGACATCGTAGACAGCATCGTGACCGCGAGCGCCGCGGCGGCGGAAGTTTCGGCGTATCTACAATCTCACTATGCCGCCGGGTCTCTAACTGATGCCGAGAGGAGTCTGATCCATGCCTGATCCAACCGCAGAATCCCAGACCGCCGCGGCAGGCAAGATCAATGCGTCCTCGCCAGCCGGCGCGCCGCGTATCGGCGTGTACGTCTGCGAGTGCGGCGGAAATATCGGCGAGACGGTGCGCTGCGAACAGGTGGCGAACGCGTTAGGGAAACTTGCCAACGTGACCATCGCGCGGCACTATCAATTTATGTGCTCTGATCCCGGACAAAAGTTAATCACAGACGATATCACAGAGAAAGGCGTCAACCGGGTGGTCGTGGGCGCGTGCTCGCTTTTCCTGCACGAGCAGACTTTCCGAAAAACGGTCGAGCGCGCCGGGCTGAATCCGTATCTGTACTACCACATCGGTTTGCGCGAGCAGGACAGCTGGGTGCATCACGAATGTCCGGCAGATGCCACTGCCAAGGCGATTCGGATGATGTCTGCCGGGATTGCCAAGGCGCGTCTGATGCAACCGCTGGCACCAGTGCATCTCGACGCCGATCAGCGCGTTCTTGTGATTGGCGGCGGCGTGGCGGGGCTGCGCGCCGCCTTGTCCATCGCCCGGCGAGGTTTGCCGGTCACGCTGATCGAGAAAAGCCATTTCCTGGGTGGTCACGTGGCGCAATGGGAACATCTCTTTCCAACCGATGAAGATGCCGCTGCGCTGCTGGAGGGTTTGATCGAAGAGGTGATTGCCGAATCCAAGATCACCATCTACACCGGCGCTGAGGTCGTCTCCACCAAGGGCTACGTAGGCAACTTTGACATTCGCATCCGCGTGCAACCGCGCGGCGTGGCAAAAGATTTTGCGGCAGTCGATCAAGCCATCGCCGCTTGCCCTGTCCAAGTGCCAGACGAATTTAATTTCGGCTTGACCCAACGCAAAGCGATCTATCAGCCGTATGTAGGTTGCTACCCTGCCAGTCCGGTAATCGACAGAGAACACTGCACTCGTTGCAATGAATGTCTGCGTGTCGGGCAAAACGGCGGCATTCGTCTCGATGAGCCACCTGTTGAGATCGATCTCAAAGTGGGCGCAGTCGTCGTGGCGACCGGTTTTCGTCCCTACGAACCCTTCGCCGGAGAAATGGGATACGGCGAATTTCCTGAAGTGATTACGCTCCCCCAATTGGAGCGACTGCTGGCGACCAATGATCGGCTCGAATGGAACGCGCGCCCTGTCCGCCGCCTGGCGATGATTCACTGCGTGGGCAGCCGGCAGATCGAAGGAATGCACGCGCCTCAACCGGATGGGAAGGTCAACGACTATTGCTCGCGTGTGTGCTGCACGGCGACGTTGAGCGCAGCCAATCGAATCCACACGCGTTTCCCGAACGTCACGATTTACGATGTTTATCAGGACATCCGCACGTACGGCAGAGGACACGAAGATTATTACGTTCGCGCTTGCAAGAATGGAGTGACCTTCCTGCGCCATCTGCCCGAAGAAATTCCCGAGGTGATACGGTCCGAAAAGGGCGCGGAGTATCCTTTGCTGGTGAAAGTGAAAGATCGTCTAACCTGGGGCGAAGAAATCGAATTGCCGGTCGACCTGGTGGTTCTATCGGTCGGAATAATGCCCAGCCCGATCAGCGACCTGGTGGATATGCTCAAAATTGCGCCGGGGAATGATCGCTTCTTGTTGGAAGTGCACCCCAAACTGCGACCGGTCGAGACCGCGGTGGCTGGCGTTGTTCTCGCCGGGACCGCGCAAGGTCCGATGACTGTGCAGGAAAGTTGCGCTGCCGCGGAAGCAGCGGCGACCAAAGTAGCGGTGTTGCTGAGCCGGGGCAAAGTTGAGCTTGAGCCATACGTTGCCCAAGTGGACCCCGAACGCTGTCAGGGCGTGGGCGAATGTGTGTGCGTCTGTCCGCAAGAAGGTGCGATCCATCTGGAGACGCGTATCGAGAATGGCAAAATGCTCCGGCGAGCGGTCGTCACCGCAGCGAATTGCAACGGGTGCGGCGTGTGCGTGAGCGTCTGCCCCAGCCGGGCGATTGACGTGCAGGGATGGCGATTGGATGGGTTCGAAGCGATGGTGGAGGCGATCACCGCTGAGACGCCGGCGTTGGAAGGTGTCGCATGAATGTGACGAGCAAAGAGCAAGCCCGAAAGCGGACGCAGATGCTAGTTGAACTCCGCAAACAGCATGACGCGCAAGTGAAGCAGGCACAGGAACGCCTCAAGGAGCAGCAAACGATTCGCAAGACGCTGCAGCGCGCGATGCAAGGCGCGCCGCGCTCGGTGCCTCAACTCGCCGCGATCACGAACCTCGCCGCGTACGAGGTCTTGTGGCACATCGCCGCGATGAAGAAATATGGGGTGGTCGAGGAAGCCGGAATGGATACAGGCGGCGAGTACTACCTGTATGAGTTATCGAAGGAGGCGAAAGGATGAGCTACCGCGCCGATCCGCGCTTGATGTCGGAACTGAAGAAATACGGCGCGGTGAACGTCGAGTCCTGTTTCAACTGCGGCAACTGCACCGCCGTATGCCCGTTGTCAACCGAAGAAGACAGCTTTCCGCGTCGAATGATTCGTTACGCTCAAATCGGAATGCGTGAGAAATTGTTGAGCAGCAAGGAACTCTGGTTGTGTTACTATTGCGGCGAATGCACGGCGACTTGCCCGCGCCAAGCGGATCCCGGTGAGTTTATGGCGGCGGCTCGGCGCTACGCGATTGCCCAGTATGATCGCCTGGGACTTGCCAGACGGCTCTATACCTCCGCTGGATTCAACGCGCTGTTCTTGATCGTGCTGACCGCCGCGCTGGGCGTATTTCTGTACAGCTTCCACGGTCCAATGGCAACCGATGCGCTTCAACTGTTTCAGTTTATGCCGTCAGAAGTGATTCACAACCTGGGCGTGATTGCGGGCATCCTGATTGCTGGGACTGTATTGGCGGGAATGATAAATATGATCGTTCGGGTTGGCAATGAAATCAAATTCGTCAAGGGTGCCCCTCTCAATTGGCTGGGCGCGTTCTGGGAAACGATCGGCGAAGTGTTGGTTAAGCGCCGCTATCGGCAAGATTGCGAAATCGACGCAATCGATCAGCCGTGGTACTACCAAAAGTGGTTTGTTCACGCGTCGATACTCTGGGGATTCCTGGGGCTGTTTACGGCGACCGCGCTGGACTATCTCTTGGAACTGCTGGGAATCAAACCAACTGGCGCGTGGGTGCCGCCTTGGTATCCGGTCCGATTGTTAGGCACGCTTGCCGGAATTTTACTGATGTACGGCGCTACGGTTGTCATCGTCAGGCGATTGCGCCAAGCCGACGAAGCAGCCGCCCACTCGACGCCATCGGATTGGGTCTTCCTGGCTCTCCTATGGCTGGGCGGAATGACCGGTTTCGCGCTGGAGGTTTCGATTTACCTACCGCAGCCAGGCGCTTGGAGTTACTGGATGCTGTTAGCGCATCTGGTCGTCGTCGGAGAATTGTTGGTCCTGTTGCCCTTCTCTAAATTTGCGCACGCTGTCTATCGGATCGTGGCTCTGTATGTTTATGCCCTCAAGCCGCTGCCGGAACAAGTTGCTGTCGCAGGAACCGCCGAATAAAAAAGATGTGGCGGCAATCCTAGCGGATAAAAAACCAAATCACTGGATTCAAGGAGGTTTCCCGTGCCTGAAAAAATGATCGTCGTTTGTAATCATGCCGAGACCGGCAGCGTTATGCCTGCGCTGATCTTCGCTTCATCGGGCATCGCACTCGACTATGAAGTGCACATGTTCTTCTGCCCGGGCGGCGCACAGGCGTTGGTCAAAGGCGAGTTGGAAAAGATCGGTACGCCTAAAGGGATGCCCAACCCGGTCGAACTTTTCAACACGATTCTCGATCAAAAGGGCAAGGTCGTGTTTTGTGAACTGGCAATCGAAAACAAGGGCATCAACCCGAAAGACCTGCGCGACAGCCGCATCGTCGTTGAGAAAGTGCCGCCGTTCTTAATGGCTGCCGGCGGCGCGGGTATGACGTTCGTCTTTTAGCACCTTGAGCGACGGGCGCTGCGTGGTGCTCGTCGCTCATTCTGCGCAGTATGCATCTGACCCTGCCAACTTGCCCCTAACCCGCTTCTGCGCTATCATCCGTGCCAATCCACTTTATGCAGAGGCGCAAGTGACTGGCTATCCTCCACCCCTGACGAAAGAACTTTTCCTGCTCGATCCCGACGTCGTCTTTCTGAATCATGGCTCGTTCGGCGCGACGCCGCGCCCGGTGTTCGAGAAATACCAGTGGTGGTAGCGCGAGCTGGAACGCCAACCCGTTGAGTTCCTGGGTCGCCGGTTTGCGGATTTGATGCGTCACGCGCGCGAGGCGCTCGCCGCGTATGTCCATACCGACGCGGACAATCTCGTTTATGTACCGAACGCGACGACCGGGCTGAACATCGTCGCGCGCAGTCTGCATCTGAACCCCGGCGATGAGATCCTCACAACCGATCACGAGTATGGCGCGCTGGATCGGACGTGGCGATTCGTCTGTCGTCAGACCGGCGCGGTCTACCTGCCGCAGCCCATTCCGCTGCCGGTCACAACCGCCGAAGATTTTATCGAGCGCGTGTGGGCGGGCGTGACGCCGCGCACGCGCGTGCTCTTCCTCAGCCACATCACTTCGCCGACCGCGCTCACCTTTCCGATCCAGGCGCTGTGCCGGCGCGCGCGCGACGCCGGCATCATCAGCGTCATCGATGGCGCGCACGCGGTTGGGCAAATACCGCTGGATATGGAAGCGATCGGCGCGGATTTCTATAGCTCCAATCTGCATAAATGGCTCTGTTGCCCCAAGGGATCGGCGTTTCTCTATGCGCGTCCGGAAATGCAAAAGATGGTAGAGCCGCTCGTCGTCAGTTGGGGCTACGAAGCCGAGAAACCGAGCGCGTCGCGCTTCGTCGACGAACAGGAGTGGACGGGCACGCGCGATATCGCCGCATATCTCACTACGCCGGAAGCCATTCGCTTCTATCAGGAGCATCACTGGGAGGATGTGCGCCTTCAATGCCATGCGCTCGCCCAGCAAGCGCGCGAACGCATCACCGCGCTGACCCAGTTGCCGCCGCTGAGTCCCGATTCTACAAGTTGGTACATGCAGATGGTCACGGCGGCTCTTCCACCCTGCGATCACGCGCAATTTAAAGTGCGGCTTTACGACGAATTTCACATCGAAGTGCCGGTGATCCAGTGGCAGAACAAGCCGTACCTCCGCGTCTCGATTCAGGCGTACAATACGCAAGACGACGTAGACCGATTGCTGCACGCGCTTGGACTTCTGGTCGCCGCGTCGACGCGTTCCCATTCCGCGCCTTGAAATTTGACGCGCGCCGTCCATCGTGATAGACTGATTGTACCAGCCCCTTGGTTCTCGACGTTCGCATAATCCTCGCTTCACGGAGACGCGTCGATGCTTGCCAAAGTAACCAGTTGCGCCGTTGTCGGACTCGACGGCGCGCTCGTCGATGTCGAAGTCGATGTCTCCAACGGACAACCCGGGTTCACCATCGTCGGACTCCCCGATGCGGCGGTGCAGGAATCGCGCGAACGCGTCCGCGCCGCGATCAAGAATTCCTCGTTTGCTTACCCGTTCAACAAGCGCATCACGGTCAACCTCGCGCCGGCGGATCTGCGCAAAGAAGGTCCCGCCTACGATTTGCCGATCGCGGTCGGCTTGCTGATGGCGTCCGAGCAGCTCTGCGCCGATCTCTCGCGCACTTTCATCATCGGCGAGTTGTCGCTCGACGGCGCGGTGCGTCATACGAACGGCGTCTTGCCGATGGCGGCGCTCGCGCGCGAGCGCGGCTATCGCGCGCTGTTCGTTCCAGCAAGCGACGCGCCGGAAGCCGCGCTCGTCCCCGGGCTCGACGTTTTTCCAATCGAGAGTCTCTTTGCGTTGGTCGCGCACTTGCAAAGCATGCAACCCATCGCGCCGTATCGTCCGCTTCATAACTTTACGCCGGAAGCAACGCCGAGCTACGCCACGGATTTTTCCGAGGTGCGCGGACAGGAGCACGTCAAGCGCGCGATGGAAGTTGCGGCGGCGGGACAGCACAATCTCTTGATGATGGGACCACCTGGCGCGGGCAAGACGCTGCTCGCGCGCTCGCTGCCGTCGATTCTGCCGAACCTCACGCTGGACGAAGCGCTGGAGGTGACGCGGATTTACTCCGTCAACGATATGCTGCCGAGCGATTCACCGCTGGTGCGGCATCGCCCGTTCCGCGCGCCGCACCACACGATTTCGCACGCGGGCTTGGTCGGCGGTGGACGCTGGCCCCATCCGGGCGAAATCTCGCTCGCGCATCGCGGCGTGTTGTTCCTCGACGAGCTGCCAGAGTTCGATTCTCGCAGTCTTGAAGTGATGCGGCAACCGCTCGAAGACAAAATTGTAACCATTAGCCGCGCACAAGGCTCGCTCACGTTCCCGGCTAACTTCATGCTTTGCGCGGCGATGAATCCTTGTCCTTGCGGCTACTACAACGACCCGGTCAAAGAATGTACCTGCTCGCTGACGAACGTGCTGCGCTACCAAAAGCGCATCAGCGGACCGCTGCTCGACCGCATCGACATTCACGTCGAAGTGCCGCGCGTCGATTACGAAAAGCTCTCTGGAGATCGACTCGGTGAAAAATCGGAGACGATTCGCGTGCGCGTCGAATGCGCGCGCGAACGACAGCGCGCGCGGTTCGCAGGAACGACCTTGCAATGCAATGGCGATATGGGACCGGCGGAGGTGCGGCAGTTCTGCGTGATCGACGACGCCAGCAAGAGTCTATTGCGCGCGGCGATGCAGCAGATGCAGATGAGTGCGCGGGCGTACCATCGCATCCTCAAACTCGCGCGGACGATTGCCGATTTGGCGGGTAGCGATAACATCGAGACGCCGCATCTCGCGGAGGCGATCCAGTACCGACCGCGGAAACAGGCGTAATCAGAAATCGACAAGGAAAAACGCGCGCGGGATGAGATTCCCGCGCGCGTTGCTCTAGTACAGCTCGGCGTAAATCCTTCGGTGGTTTAGACAGTCAGCGGACGACCAGTATATGTCCATTTGAACGGCTTGGCCATCGTGCGATTGAAATACTCAATGAACTTTAGAATCCGTTGCCGCAGATCTTCCACCGAACTAAAACTGGCCCGTTTCAATAGCTGGCGAGCCAGGATGCTAAACCAGATTTCAACCTGGTTCAGCCAAGAGCTATGCTTGAGTGTGTAGGTAAAGCGAATCCGGTGGGTTGGGTCTTCCAAGAAAATCTTGCGCGTGTCCATGGATTCGAGAATGCCCGACTGACCTTTCACACCCAGGTCCAGATCGAGGTGGCACAGCTCGGTCACCTGTTGGACTAACCCTTCGGATTGATGCGTGTTTAGTTGGTCGAGGACAACGATCCGTCCGGATCAGTGGCGAGCGTTTGCCGCACATGGGCCACCAGATCTTCCTCGGTGCGGGTCGGCCTCAGCGTGGGCTGAATCGCTTGGCCGGTAGCCACCTCGAAATTTGCAATTAACGCGAGGGTGCCATGTCGCTCATACTCATATTCGCGTAACTCGACTCGTCCCAGCCGCATGGGGCGCGTGGGGTGTTTACGTTCCAAGGCTTGGATGCCCGTCTTCTCATCGAGGCTGACGGTGTGGGTGCCTTGCGTCGCGAGCGTCGGGGCGGCCGTATAAAGTTCACAAATCGTGCTGGCTTGAGCATCAAACGCGCTCGGATCCAAGTCCCGCTCATTGTTCAGCCAGTAGCGACTGCGATGAGGTTGGAGGCCCATCGCTTCCAGCACCCGTCCGACGTGGCGCGGCGAGATGCGCTCGACGATCACGCGCTTTTCAAATTCGTCCGCTAATTCCCGGGGCGTCCAGTGAGAGATTTCTCGCGCGGAGTCGCGCGGGTCGCTACACGCGACGGCCACCATTTGAATGAATTGTTCGGACTGGAAAGTGTCGGGCGTCCCCGGTCGCGGGTCGTCGGACAGGACGCTTTCGATCAAGTCACGCAAGTCTTTCTCGGGCATGCTCACAGCTTCCGCCTCCGATAGGCGCGGGGCAGCGGCGAGCCAACGCGCTCGCCACCGCGCAATGGTATCCGAATCCGTGTCAAGCCGTTGGGCGATGTCTACGTTGTTGAAACCAGCCGCGGCATAGAGCACCATCTTAGCGCGAATTACCAGCCAGTACGGGTTGGTATACTGGCGCACCATCTTTTGCAAAATCTGTTGAACCAAGGGCGTGAGTTTAATCGGTAAAGGTTGTGGCCCGGGCATCATCATTTCTCTTGGCGAAGTATGGTTGTGGCACCATGGGTGATTATGCCACAGCCAGATTGAGCTGTCGAGTGTGCCCTCGAATTTTCCGTTCACTAACAACCACCGAAGGATTTACGCCGAGTTGTACTAGCCCGGCAGCCAGGAAAAGCGCCAGCCAAGCAAGCCGCTGATCGCGCGGCTCCGCCTGACGATCGTTGATAACGCGTAGAGCGCGCCGTACAACCCATGGACTCAGAATGATCGCGCCAATGCCTGCGGGCACCAAGCCAAGGACAACCCACCAGACCATGCCGAGTACCCGCTCGCCTTCGGTGCGCTGAATCGGCGGAAAAAGCTCGCGATTGGTGCGCGCTTTGGGAACGACAATCGGACGGGAGTTCCGAAAAGTAATCACGTAATGTTTGTCCGTTTCGGCAAGAAACGCGACAAAGGGATCGCGTTTGAGCTGTTCCCCCACGATTCGTAACAGACTTGCATGCACACGCGGGTTGTCTGGCTGCAAATCGACCGCGCGCTGCGCAAATTCGAGCGCTTCATCAGGATCGCGCGTGCTGCGGATGATTTGGAGCCACCGTTCGGCGCTTTGAAGGGTGGCAGGGAGAGGCAAGGAACGTGTGGCGGTGTTACCATATTGTTCAGGGATTGGATCGTTTTGTTCCATCCGTACCTTCGACTGTAGTCTTTGATTTGAAAACAAAATGAAGGGCATTGTCGTTGTGGTTTCGAAAGCGGCGGTGTTATCTTTCGACCGTGCCCTTCGCTCGAACATCGATGCGACCTGTGCGACTAGAAACCGATTGCCGCCCGATGCTGCCGCTCGAACTCGCCGAGTCGCTGATTGATTTCGTACGTGGCTTGCTGCTCACTGTACCCGTACTTTTCCATCAGCAAACTGATGAGCACCTCGGATCTGCCGTTGATGCTGTCGAGATCAGCGTCGGTAAGTTGGCTCCACCAACTTTTGATCAAGGGTCGCACCTGATTCCAACTACCTGTGAGTACATCCTGCATGTGTATCACCTTCTTTCCATATCATATTCGAGTGGCATGGCAACCACTATCCACAACAAGTATACAGCGCTGCCAGATGGAATAGAATCACCGGAATAATGAAATCGTTGTCGTATAGATTTGACTGCCGATGTCGTGCTTCCGTTGACAAAAGCAGGGGGGCACAGGCAAGAGTATTATTCAGGAGGTATCGTTCGTTATAACAGTACCGGCGATGTCCTTTGCTTGGAGTAGGCGACCTCGATGGTTCGCGCAATCGGTTTCAGTGGATTTGCCGGCAGGGCGTGACATTTTCGAGAGGAGGATGGCTCGCTCTCGGCGAGCAGCGCGCCGAGCATCGCCTTGCGATGGATGTGCGCGCGCAAGTCGTCTATGCACAAAGGTCTGCAAGTCGTCGTCGTGACGATGTACGTCGCGACATTTCTTTTGGTGACAGGGATAACAGTACTCGCCGTCCGCGGCGTCTTTGCCGACAACCTACCGCAAGTGAGCATCGATTCCCCAGCAGATCACAGTCAATTTCACGAAGGCGACAGGATCGCGGTGGAATCAACCTCGACGGATCCGAACGGCATCACCCAAGTGAGGTTGTCCGTCGACGGCGCGCTCGTCCGGACCGATTCGTCTCTCAGTCCTCAGCAGTCTTTCAAAGTATTCCAGACCTGGCAAGCGACTGCCGGCAATCACACCATCTCCGTCCAAGCAATCGACAAAGACAACAACCAAAGCGACCCAGTCTTGATCTCAGTGAGCGTCGCGCCTACTAGCGTCACTTGCACGAACGATTCAGCATTCATTGCCGATGTAATGCCGAAGAATGGCAGCATTCTCGCTCCCGGTCAATCGTTCGACCAAGTCTGGCGCGTTCAAAACAATGGCACCTGTGCCTGGGGCGGTGGTTATCAGATCGGGTTCACGGGGGGCTCGCGGCTAGGCGCACCTGCCGTGATTGATGTCCCCGTGACCCTATCGGGCTTGAACGCGGATTTGCGCGTCATGATGAAAGCACCCGCACAGCCGGGTGAGTACACGGGGCATTGGCGATTGCATAGTCCCGGCGGAGCGGTCTTCGGCACGGACCTGGAGGTGACGATTCAAGTACGCGCACAGCGCGCCGGGAGCTGTTCTGGAAATCCCGTGATCTCTTCTTTCAACGCCGATCCGATGACGATCATCGCCGGACAATCATCGACTTTGACGTGGGGCTTGGTGAGCAACGCCGACTTTGCCTCGGTCGACCCGGGGATTGGCGGAGTTGCCACGCCGGGCAGCCGATCGGTATCACCGCCGGCGACGACGATTTATACGCTCACCGCGCGCTGCGGTTCTCAGACCACGACGGCGCAAGTCATGATTACGGTTTTGCCCTGAACGTCGCATATTCAGTGCTCGTCCGCATCAACGCCTCGCTCATTCAATTCTTTCTCGCTTGTTTGCGACAGAAATAAAAACACCGTTGCATGGTGCAACGGTGTTTTTATCACAAAACCCCATCCGCAGTGCTCTACCATTCCGTAGCCAAACTCAGGTTTCACATCCTGATTCCCACTTGGCGCTTAAATGCCTGCTCGGAGGATACGGATAGATGTGGATTACTTCGCCTGATCTTATGCGCTCTTGAGTGCATTTCCAAAAATCGACCCCAAACAAATCGGCGTGGCGATCTATGAACACCTTGCGCCACGGGGACGCCAACCCTAGCCAGGTCTGAAATTCCTCCGGGAAAAAATCATTCTCGCCGACGTAGAACCATGGTTCGGCAGAGAATGCCTCGTCGTCATCACGTGGTGCGGGCAGGGGTCTGATATTGCAATCGGTGAGCAAAGTTAGTTCATCATAATCGTACGAAACGACGCGGCCGTGCCGAGTTACGCCAAAGTTCTTGAGCAGCAAATCGCCCGGAAAAATATTCGCCGCCGCCAGGTCCTTGATCGCATTGCCATAGTCGATGATTGCGGCGTGAACCGCCTCCTCCGACGCTTGACGCTCGTAGATATTCAACGGAGTTACGCGCCGCTCGACATACACGTGGTGGATGACGACGCGCTGATCGTCGATGACCACGCTACTGGCGGCAGCGCGCTGTAGTTGCCCCAGCAATTCAGCGGAAAATCGGCGGCGCTCAAATTCCAGGTGCTCGTATTCTTGGGCGTCGATCAAGCGGCCGGCACGATCGTGGGTGAATACGAGCTGATACTTTTCGATCACTTTTTCCCGCGTCGTGGTCTTGGGATGATCGAAATGATCTTTGATCACCTTGAAGACCATGTCGTACTTCGCCAGGGTGAAAACCAGCATGACCATGCCGCGATCGCCTGGGGCAATTTCGAATTTGTCGTCGGTGGTGGCAAGATGGTGAAGTAAATCCCGGTACAGTTCCGTCTTGCCGTGTTTGTGGTAGCCAATAGCGATATACAATTCCGCGATGCGCTTGCGCGGCATGATCGATTTCAGAAAGCGGACCAGATCATACGGTCGGTCCACCGCGACGTGAAAGTAGGAACGCGCAAAACTAAAGAGGATACTCACTTCGTCTTCGGTCAACAAAACCGCGTCGACGACGATGCCCTCCGGCGAATTGAGCAGAGCCAGCGCGAGAGGAACGATGAGCGCGCCGCAATACATCTTGCCAACCAGATATGCTCCGTTGCCGCGGTAGAACGCAGAATCTATCAATTCCACCCGCTCGACGGACGGTGCCGCGTCCAGAGCACGCAGATGCGCCGCGACCTCAGCCGCCACCAACTGCGCGTCGCGCGATAGGTTCTGGAAACCGACGCGGAACGGGTAATCCGCCATGATGTTTGCGATGAGCGCAGCGGTCGAGCCCGCGCCGGGATACACGCGAATAACTGGGCGCGCCGATCGCGTGGGCGGTGTATCGAAATCCGTGTCCACGAATTCGATCTTGGGATCAACGCCAATCGTAGAAAAGATGCGGCGAGTAACCGAATTGAAAAAAGTTTCCGCGATTTCCCAATCGTCCCGATCAGCGATCAGACTGGAATAGACCGCTTTGGTGCTCGCCCAAATCAATTTGTCGTGAACGCGATTTTTCAGTCGCTGGCGGGTTTCGGTTACAATTTGGTCAATGATCTTCTTGCGGAGGTCTAGTCGTTCTACCGCATCGGCTTGCATCCCGCGCCAGTCCTGGTCTTCAAAGCGCGCGCGGGCGCGCCGCGTGATGGCTTTGAACTGCGTCTGGTATTGATCGAACGCCGCGTGGATGGCGGCGGCGCTAAGGTTCGAGAGTCGGCTGTCGGTCGGAGTCTTTGGCATGGTAAGTCAAGATGAGCGACGCCTGTCGCGCCTTGCTTATGGATTATCCGACCGCCGCAAACTGCGCTTCTTCAGTCGAACCTTTCAGCGCGGTGGTGGACACTTCATCGCCGGTGATGGCGATCTGAACCTCATCAAAGTATCCGGCGCCGACGAAACTTTGGTGTTTGACAGCGCGATAGCCCTGGTCGCGCTCCATCTCAAACTCGCGTTCCTGCACACGCGAGTACGCCAGCATCCCCTGGTTTTTGTACGCACTTGCCAGTTCGAACATGCTGGCATTCAAGGTGTGGAAACCGGCGAGCGTGACGAACTGGAACCTGTAACCCATCTCAGCGAGTTGTTCCTGAAAAGTCGCCATCGTCTTTTCGTCGAGATTCCGTTTCCAGTTGAACGAGGGCGAGCAGTTGTATGCTAGAAGCTTGCCGGGGGATTTTTCGTGGATGCCTTGGGCAAACTCGCGCGCTTCGCCAATATCGGGCTTGGCAGTCTCGCACCAAATCATATCGGCATACGGCGCGTACGCGCGCCCTTTGGCAATCGCATATTCGATGCCGCCGCGTACGCCATAGTATCCGTCGACGGTCGTCTCGCCGGTCGCGAACTTTTCGTCGACTGGATCATTGATGCTGCGACTGAGGTTCGCGCCGTTCGCATCGGTACGCGCGATGATCAGCGTTGGCACGCCCAGCACGTCGCTCGCCAGCCGCGCGGCGACCAGTTTCGGAATGAACTCGTGGACCGGCACTAGCACTTTGCCGCCCATATGTCCACACTTTTTGAGCGACGACAATTGGTCTTCGATGTGCACTGCCGCAGCGCCGGCGTCAATCATCGCTTTCATCAACTCGAAGGTGTTTAGCGGACCGCCAAAGCCGGCTTCGGCGTCCGCGACAATCGGGACGAACCAATCGACCTCGCCGCGTCCTTCCATGTGCTGGATTTGGTCCGCGCGGATGAGCGCGTTGTTGACGCGGCGCACAAGATTCGGCACACTGCTCACCGGATAAAGACTCTGGTCGGGGTACATTTGCAGCGCATCATTCGCGTCGCCGGCAACTTGCCAGCCGCTGACGTAAATCGCTTCAAGCCCGGCAGCAACTTGCTGGACCGCTTGGTTGCCCGTGAGCGCACTCAGCGCACGAATGAGCCGTTCACGGTGCAGTAAATCCCAGAACCGTGTGGCGCCCAATTCTGCCAGCGTGTGCTGAAGTTGAATGGATCCGTGTAGCCGCACCACCTCAGTGGCAGGATAGGGACGAACAATGTTTTGCCAGCGTGGGTTCGTTGCCCATTCATTGGCAAGTTGGGCTGCCGATAATTGGTTAGTCATGGCTCTCCTCCCTCAGAGATGCATTTGGCGGCAAACAGTACCGCCTCTGAGATATAAAACGATTCAATCCAGATATCCGTACGCGATCAAGGTGAGAAATTCGACAAACTCCGTATCGGTCGTCAGCCGGTTGAATATCTGTGCGGTGGTTTCGAATTTGCTCGCGGCGAAATTTTCCGCACCGACCAGTTTTTTTATTTCCGCCAATTCCTCCGACAGCAAGTGCTGATAGAGTTCCAATGTAACTGTGCGCCCATCCGCGAGCGCCGCGCCGCGATGAAGCCACTGCCATACCTGAGCGCGCGAAATCTCTGCGGTCGCGGCGTCTTCCATCAAGTTGAAAATGCCGGCAGCGCCAGTGCCGCGCAGCCACGATTCGATGTACTGCAATCCGACGTTGATATTGGTACGCAGCCCGGCTTCCGTGATCGCGCCGCCAGGTACGCGGAAATCGATCAGGTCTTTTGCCGATACCTGGACGTCTTCACGCAAGCGTTCCTTCTGATGCGGCTGGTCGCCGAGCGCGTCATCGAAAACTTGCTGCGCGACCGGCACGAGGTCCGGATGCGCGACCCAGGTGCCGTCAAAACCGTCACCCGATTCGCGCAGCTTGTCTTCGCGGACTTTGCGCAGCGCGACCTCGTTCACCTGCGGGTCTTTGCGGCTCGGGATGAACGCCGCCATTCCGCCAATGGCATGCGCGCCGCGCCGATGGCAGGTCTTGACGAGGAGCAGCGTATACGCGCGCATGAACGGCACCGTCATCGTGACTTGGGCGCGATCCGGGAAAACGAAATCGGCGCGATGGCGAAACTTTTTGATGATACTGAAAATGTAATCCCAGCGACCCGCGTTGAGCGCATTGATGTGATCGCGCAGTTCGTACAGAATTTCTTCCATCTCGAATGCCGCGAGGATGGTTTCGATCAAGACTGTGACGCGAAGTGTGCCGCGCGGAATTTTCAATTCGTCTTGCGCGAAGACGAACACGTCATTCCAGAGCCGTGCTTCGAGATGGCTTTCCA
>DAIDTM010000182.1 GCA_027457205.1 Anaerolineae bacterium
GGGGCTGGGCACGCGCGTTGGGCTGGCGGGCGCCATGCTGGCGACGCTGAACCGCGCGCTGGGCGTCGCGCTGGTCGCCGGCGGGCTGGCGTTCGTGCGGCATCATCCGGAGCGGCGCTGGCAGTTGATCGGCGCGGCGGCGATGCTGGCGGGCGGGTTCGCGCTGGCAGGCATTTTGCCTGCGCTGGGCGCTGCCGCGCAGTGGTCGATGTACCGCGACCTTGCGGCGTCTAACCTGCCGCTGGTCGCGCTGCTGCTCGCCTCGGACGCGATGGCGATGTTCGCGACGCTGCACGCGGTGTGGCCCCTGCTGACGGATCGCGCAGCGACCGACGCCACGGACGAAATCAAGATCGTGCCGTACCTGGGCGCGGCGGTGGTCGTCGTGTTGTTTGCGGTCGCCGTCATCGTTGGAATATTTCCGCAGCTCATCGCCGACCCGCTGGTCGCTGCGCTCGGCGCGGCGAGCTATTTGAAATGAAAGACCCGAAGGGTTCTTGGATAACCCTTCGGGTCCTGATCTAGTCGCCCCAAAAGAACCTCAGCATTTCTCCGATGTGTGCGCGCCAGAATCCCCACTGATGTCCCTCCGGGTATTCGGCGGAAGAAACGACATAGCCCTTGTCGCGTAACAAATTGGCAAAGCGATGCTGCGCGGCGACGAAATCGTCGCCGGGCTTGCCTTCGCCGTGCAGATCGGTTTCGAATTCCCCGACGGTCAGGTGGAAATGAATTCCCAGATTCTGCGCCGCCGCGTAATCGCGCAGCAAGGCGTCGTCTTGGAAGCTGTAAAAGCCGGACTGGCTCCCGACTAGACCAAAGATATTGGGACGCCGCCGCGCGGCGTGCGCGGCGATGAGTCCGCCGTACGATGCGCCAATGATCGCGCGAGAGTACGCTTCGGGAACGGTTGGATAATTCTGATCGACCCACGGCGCCAGTTCGTTGACGAGGAAACGCACATAGTGGTTGTTGCGCGCGTATTCCTTTTCGCGGTCGTTCGGCTTGATGAGCACGGCGATGAATGGATTGACCTGCCCGTGGTAGATCAGGTAGCTGGCGATGTACGGCAGATCGCAGTAATTCAGATAACCATCGCCATCGTTGAAATAGGCGACCGGATACTGCTTGCGCGGATTGAAATTCGGCGGCAGGCAAACCCAAAACGTGCGGCGATCACGCATCGACTGGCTCATCAGCCAGTGTTCTTCGACGCTGCCGAGTTCGATGCGCGCCTCATCGGTCAATTCGCGCGGCGCGTGATAGTCCGGCATCATGACTTCGGAATGTGGACCGAAACCGCCCGGCGCGGTGCGCGGATTGCGCGGGTCGAGCCGGCGGTGTCCGTTGACGACGATGCGGTACTCGAGCCGCGCCGCGCGCGGAAAGCGTTCGACGCGGTACCACAGTGGCGTGTCGGGCAAGTACGCCAGCGGCGCGGTCGGCTGCCAGTGCGTCCAGTCGCCTTCCAGCACGACTTCGCGCGCATCTTCGCTGAGGTAGAAGAACGTCACGCGGCTGTCCTCGATCAGCGGCGACGTTTCGGTGCGCGCGAAATCGCGGACCAGCCGCGTTTTCGCGGCGACCGAGGTCGCGGATTCCAGTTCGGCGAGCAGTTGGTCGAAAGTCATTGTAATTTAAGATTTCAGATTTAGGATTTCAGATTTGGACGGGAATCAATCTGAAATCTGCAATTAGATCACTCCCGCGTCCTTCATTACCTGCT
>DAIDTM010000183.1 GCA_027457205.1 Anaerolineae bacterium
CCTCTATGTCGCGCCCGACAATGGCATTTTGTCTTCCGTCCTCCGTCCTTCGTCAGCTGTCGTTCGCTTGAATCAGCCGGCATACTGGCTGCCGCGCGTCTCGAACACCTTTCACGGACGCGACATCTTCGCGCCGGTCGCGGCGCATCTTTCGCTCGGCGCGCCGCTGGAAGCGCTCGGCGATCCGATTGGCGATTGGGTGCGGCTGTCGGGGTGCGCGGCGGCGTTCCGCGCCGGCAACGAGATCGCGGGGCGCGTGGTTCACATCGACCGATTTGGCAACATCGTGACCAACATCGGCGAAGAGATGCTGGCGGGGATGGACCGCGCGTGCGTTATCGTCCGGCTCGGCGGACGCGCGGTGCGTGGATTCAAACAGACCTACGCGGACGCGGCGCGCGGCGAACTCATCGTCCTGATCAGTTCGTCGTGGCATCTGGAGGTCGCCGCGCGTGAGGCGAGCGCCGCGCAGACGCTGGGGACGCGCATCGGCGATGAAGTTGTGGTGACGCTTGACAGAGCATAGCAGTTGTGCTAGAATGTTAGCACTCTCGGTCAGAGAGTGCTAACGGAAAAGTGGCATAAAAATGGCTGATTTGACCGAACGGCAGGAGCGTGTTCTTGCTATCGTCGTTCAGGAATATGTCGAGAACGCGCAGCCGGTGGGTTCTGAGACGCTGCGGCGTCACGGGCTGGGTGTGAGTTCCGCGACGATTCGGAACGAACTTGCCGCGCTCGAAGAGCACGGGTATCTCAAGCATCCGCACACTTCCGCCGGGCGCATTCCAACCGAAAAGGGCTATCGCTATTTCGTCGAGTCGCTGATGGAGGAGTTTGAACTTCCGCCGGTGGAACAGCGGATGATCAGCCATCAATTCCATCAGGTCACGCTCGACGTCGATCAATGGATGCGGCTGTCGGCGGCGGTGCTGGCGCACGCGTCGCACAGCGCGGCGCTCGTGACCGCGCCGCAATCGACGCGCTGCCGGTTCAAGCACGTCCAGCTCGTATCGATCAACGATCAGGTCGCGCTGCTCGTCCTGGTTTTGCAGGAGGGAACGATCAAGCAGCAGATGCTCTCAACCGCCGAGCCGATCGCGCAAGAGGAATTGACGCGCGCGTCGAATCGGCTGAACGATCACTTTGCCGGGCTGAACCTGGACCAAATCCGCTCGACCGCGCTGGCGTTCTCCGAGTTTGAAACGAGCGTGGTGCGCGTGGTCGTCGACCAGATGCGGCAGATCGACGCCCGCTCGTCGCACGATGTCTATCGCGACGGCATTATGGATATTTTGCGCCAACCGGAATTTTCCGCGATCGGACGGATGCAGGCGCTGCTGGAAATGCTGTAGCAGCGTACGACGCTCGAAACGATGCTGGGGGAACTGGCGCCGGAACGCGGCGTGCAAGTCGTGATCGGCGGCGAGAGTCAGTACGACGCGATGAGCGAGTACAGCATGGTGCTCTCGCGCTACGGTCTTGCCGGTGAAGCGAGCGGCATCGTCGGCGTGTTGGGTCCGGTGCGGATGCACTATTCGCGGACCATCGGCGTGGTGCGGTACGTGTCCAGTCTGCTGGACGATTTGATGGCGCGGACGTACGGAAGATAGCCAGTGTTCAGTAATCAGTGTTCAGTGAACAGTAAACTGAATACTGTACACTGATTACTGGAACTTGGAGGAATTGCATGGCAGAAGAAATCGAAGAAAAAAAAGATGAGGCGCAAGCCGCGGAATTGCCGGACGATCCCGCGGAGTTGAAACGGCAGCTGGAGCAAGAGCGCGCCAAATCGGCGGAATATCTGGAGAACTGGCGCCGCGCCGCGGCGGATATGTCGAACTATAAAAAGCGCACGGAAAAGGACGCGGGCGAGATGACCCGGTTCGCCAACAGCATGCT
>DAIDTM010000184.1 GCA_027457205.1 Anaerolineae bacterium
CGGCAAGAGCGCCTGATCGTGCACCTTCGTAATAAAGTATTCCAGCATCTTCTCCGTCACGTCGAAATCGGAGATGACGCCGTCGCGCAGCGGACGAACCGCGACGATGTCCGCCGGCGTGCGCCCGACCATTTGCTTGGCTTCCGAACCAATCGCCAGAACGCGCTTGGTTCGTTTTTCGATGGCGACGACCGCCGGCTCGTTGATGACGATGCCAACGCCGCGCACGAGGACGAGCGTGTTCGCGGTGCCAAGATCGATGCCGATGTCGCGGGAGAACAAACCGAACATCCAGTTCAGCGGACTAAACAATGCTAGGGGCTCCTACCGGACAGATCAGTAAAGGCAAAGCATGTGTGTGCGGCTCTTTACGATTTGACGCAAATGCTTCGCCCCTCCATGTGATTTTTTCCGATCCGCATTATACCACATTCCCCAGAAACACAAAAAGTGGGGCGATACGCACGCCCCACTTTTTGTCTTCCATTCGGTTATTTCTTTTCCTCTTTTTTGGCTTCTTTCGCTTCGCCGCCGGCAGCAGGCGCTTCGCCTTCGGCGCCTTCCTCTTCGATCTTGCCCTTCTTGATCACTTCGACTTCGGCGGCGGCGACCGGCGCTTCGACCGCGATCACTTCTTCCTTCACCGGCACGACCTTGGCGACCATCTCATCGGCGGGCGTCAGAATTTCGATCTTGTCGCCGACCTTGAGGTCTTTCACGAAGAGACTCTGGTTCAACGACTCGAGGACGGTCACATCGACCTCGATCTCCGGAATCAGGTCCGTCGGCAACACGCGAATCTCGACCGTGTTGATGCCGTGGATCAAGAGACCTTCGCCGCGCGTCACCGCCGGCGATATGCCGACCAAGACCAGCGGCACTGGCGTCGTGATCTTTTCCGTCATCGACACTTCTTGGAAATCGACGTGGACAATGCGCCCGGTGAGCGAGTTGCGCTGCACTTCGCGCGTAAGCACCAAGCGCGGCGCGCCGGTATCGACCGTCAGCTTGATCAGGCGATTGTGCCCGGCTTTGGCGATCACCAGCTTGAGCGTTTTCTCTTCCAGTTTCAGCGGAAGCGGCGTCTGGATGTGGCTCCCGTAGAGGATCGCGGGAATGGAACCAGCGCGGCGCATCGCGCCCACCTGCTTGCCGCGGATGGTTCTGGGTTCAGCGGTCAAAAGAAATTCTTCAGCCATTCGACACAAACCTTTCCATGAAAAATTGCTGCGCCATTGTAACGGCAAAGGGCGATTTAGTCAAATCACCCACGCGGATGGTTCAGGTTTTTCGGCAGAAAAATCGCAAGTCCACGAGGATCACGAAGGAAAAAGCAGAAATTTTTTCGTGTTGCTTCGTGTTCTTCGTGGATGATCTGTCCTGTTGGGTTTCGGCGCGCTGAGTTAGGAGATTGCTTCGTTGGCACAGACTGCCTCTTCGCAACGACACGGGGCTGATTTCGCCAAAGGGCATAGAGAGGGTTTTCTCTTCGTTTGACGAGACTTGGCGCGTGTGCTAGAGTACGACTCTCTGCATTCTCACGGAGCAATTGAATGAAACGTATTCTCTTGATCATTTTCGCTCTCGCTGCACTCGGCATCGTGGCGATTGTGTTGATCCAGTCCGCGCCGCCGGCAATCAGCGCGAATCTAGTCGGCTTGCAGTCCACCGCCGGCACGGCGGGTTTTGCGCGCGCGGACCACGTCCGCACCTTTTCGTTCCCGCTGGATCATGGTCCGCATCCGGATTTTCAAACGGAATGGTGGTACTATACCGGCAATCTCGACGCGGCGGACGGTCGCCACTTTGGCTATCAGTTGACGTTCTTCCGGCGCGCGCTGACGCCAACCGAAACGCCGCGCGCGTCGGACTGGGCGACGAACCAGGTTTACTTTGCCCATTTTGCCATCACCGATGTCAAGAACAACAGTCACTGGGCGACGGAGCGCTTTAGCCGCGGCGCGGCGGGCTTGGCGGGCGCGAGCGGTGATCCGTACCATGTGTGGCTGGAAAACTGGGCGGTGACATCGCTCAACGCGGACGGGAGTCGCGTGCAACTGCGCGCGGACGATGCCGGACACGCGATCACGCTGACGCTCGCCGCGGAAAAGCCGCTAGTACTGCACGGCGATCAGGGGCTATCGCAGAAATCCAACGACGTGGGGAACGCGTCGTACTATTATTCCTTCACGCGCCTGGCAAGCGAGGGGACGATCACGGTCAACGGCGAGACGGTCGCGGTCAAGGGGTTATCGTGGATGGACCACGAGTTCAGCACGACGGTGCTGGGCGCGAATGCCGTCGGCTGGGACTGGTTTTCGATCCAACTCAGCGACCGGCGCGAGGTGATGTTCTTTCAAATTCGTCAGAAGGACGGCAGTATCGAGCCGCTGTCGGGCGGGACGCTGGTTGAGCCGGATGGCAGCACGCGCACGCTGACGCGCGATCAAGTCCATCTTCAAGTGCTCGACACGTGGACGAGTCCTGTGTCTGGCGGCAAGTATCCCGCGCGCTGGAGCATATCGATTCCATCCGCCGACATCCAACTGACACTCCAACCGTACGTCGCGGATCAGGAGATGCGCGTCTCGATTGTCTACTGGGAAGGCGCGGTCCAAATCACCGGGCGCTCGCACGGCGCAGCAGTCACCGGCAGCGGTTACGTCGAACTGACCGGCTATGCCGGCGGGTCGGGGAACGTGGGCGGTCAGTGACGATTGAGCGCCGATTTCATCGCGCCGATCGCCGCGT
>DAIDTM010000185.1 GCA_027457205.1 Anaerolineae bacterium
CGCGGAATGTGCGCCGGGCGTCTTGATCGTCATCCTCGGCGGAGCGATCGCGCGCGGGTGTTCGCGCCGGCTGACTGCGCGGCGCATGTCCGCTGCTGCCGGCGATCAACTCGCGCGGAATGTCCGCCAGGAATCGCGATGGCGTGCCCGCTTCAGAACTGCCGTAGAACGCGCGGCGGAACGCGTTGATGAGATACAACCGCTCCTTGGCGCGCGTGATGCCGACGTAACACAGCCGCCGCTCCTCTTCCATCTGCGCCGGGTCATCGAAAGACCGTGAATGGGGAAACAGCCCTTCTTCCAATCCGACGATGAACACCACTTGAAACTCCAGTCCCTTGGCGGTGTGCAGCGTCATCAAGATCGGCGCGTCGACATTCTCGTTCAGCGCGTCGATGTCCGCAACAAGCGAGACTTCTTCCAGAAACTGGACGAGCGCGGCATCGGACGGCGCGCCGGCGTACTTGCGAATGGCTTTGCGCAACTCTTGAACGTTGCCCCAGCGATCCTCGCCCTCTTCCGTTCCATCGTGGACGTACGGCTCGTACGCCGATTTCAAAAGGATCAAATCGAACAGATCGACCAAATTCTTTTCCGGCTGCGCCTCCCGCAGACTGTCGACGATATTGAGAAATGCGAGCAGCGCCTTGCGTGACCGCGCGTCAAATTCAGGGGACGGGTGGCGGGTGACGGGTGACGCGGCAGATTGATGCTCTTTGCTATTTCCCGTCACTCGTCGCTCGTCACTCGCCTCTCGTAGTATTTGCAGTACCGCGTACGGCGAGACGCCCAGGCGGTCTGCCCACAACGCGAGTTCATCCACCGATTTCTTGCCGATGCCGCGCGGCGGCACATTGAGCACGCGATTGAACGCGACGCTGTCGTTCGGATTGTTGACGAGGCGCAGGTACGCCAGCAGGTCTTTGACTTCGCGGCGCTGATAAAAGCGTACTGAGCCGACGAGTTGGTACGGCATTCCGCGCCGGACGAACGCGTCTTCCAGACTGCGCGACTGGGCGTTGGTGCGATAGAACACCGCGCACTCGCGCGGACGATAGCCCTGCCGCGTCAGCCGCGCAATCTCGTCGACGACGAACTGCGCTTCCTCTTCCTCATTGTAGACTTCGCGGAGCGTGATTGGAACGCCGGGCGGATTCTCCGTCCACAGTTTTTTCTTATGCCGCGAAGTGTTCTTGCGAATCACAGCTTGCGCCACATCGAGAATCGTCTGCGTCGAGCGATAGTTTTGTTCCAGCAGCGCGACGTGAGCGTTGGGAAAGTCATCGCTGAACCGCAACACGTTGCGATAGTCCGCGCCGCGCCACATATAGATCGACTGATCTTCGTCGCCCACGCAGAACAAATTCTGGTACTTGTCCGCGAGCAATTTCATCAGCACGTACTGCGCGACGTTCGTATCTTGGAACTCGTCGACGTGCAAGTAGCGGTAGCGTTCTTGATAGCGTTCGAGGAGATCAGGATTTTCGCGGAACAGCCGCACCGTCTGCATCAACAGATCGTCGAAATCGACCGCGTTGTTCTCCGCGAGCAATTGCTGGTAGCGTTTGTACGCGCGCCCGACCGCTTCGTGCCAGTACGACGGCGGCACGTATTCGTCCGGACCGATCAATTCATTTTTCGCTTTGCCGATCGCGCCGAGCACCGCGCCGGGGCGGTACTTTTTGTCGTCGAGGTTCATTTCCTTGACGATGCGCTTCATCAGACTCATCTGATCGTCTTCATCATAGATCGCAAAGCCGCGCCCCAGCCCGATGCGTTCGCCGTCGCGGCGCAAAAAGCGCGCGCACGTCGCGTGGAATGTGCCGAGTCTGAGCTCGCGCACGCGCTCTTCGCCCGCAAGCCTCGTCAGCCGCGCGCGCATCTCGCGCGCGGCTTTGTTCGTGAA
>DAIDTM010000186.1 GCA_027457205.1 Anaerolineae bacterium
GCGCGGCGAGGAGCGTGAGTGTCGTTCGCAGCAGCGCCACGGCGATGAGAATGACAATCGACGACGCCAGCAGGCGAGTCTTCACCTGGTCACCTCTGGCTTTATTGTAGAGGAGCGCGGGCGCGAGTCAAGAGAGGATGCGGTACTAGACCGAATTCGGTGCTCACCACTTTTCTTGATGAATGATTTCGGTCAGCGGTTTGCGTCCCATCGCAGCAAGCACCTCCGGCAGCGGCTTGCCTTCAATGGTGGGTGTGACATTGGGACGCGGGTAGCCAAATGCAATCGCCTGCTGCAATTTCAGATTCTCGGGGACCCCGAGGATCTTTTTTGCGTCTGTCTCGTTGTGCATCGACGCAATGCAGGCACCGACGCCATCGCCCCACGCGGCGAGCATCATATTCTCGATTGCGCGTCCGCTGTCGAAATCCGCGCGCGGCGTCGACTCGGTGACGATGATGATCGCGAAGGCGGCTTGACGCAAGTGGCTGGAAAATCTGCCGCATTCCGCAAGACGATTCAATGTCTCGCCGTTTCTGACGACGATGAACTGCCATGGCTGGGTGTTCTTGCTGCTTCCTGCCCAACGCCCGGCTTCCAGAATCCGCGTGATAATCTCGTCGCCGATGCTTTGCTCGGTGTACTGGCGTACGGCGCGCAGAGTTTTGATCGCGTGATAAACGTCCATCGTTATTACTCCGAGTTTGTCAGGTTGAGCCGCGAAGCGGCGAAGTGCTCACGGTGACGTCACAGGCGTTTCCGTGATTTTTTCTTTGCGCCCTTGGCGTCCTTGCGGTTCATGGGTTTTCGCTTCGGCGCGTCGGTCTGCCGCGCGGCGGCGAGCAGCCCGGCGACCTGGAACTTGGATTCTGCTTCCGCGCGTAGCAGTTTTTCCACGGCATCACCCCGCGCCGCGATTTCCTTAGCGGCAGTCGCCTTGGTCTGGCGCGGCGGCGCGGTGATCTCTACCACCGCGACCGCGAACGTCGCGGCGAGCCATTGCTCGAACGCTTCTTGATTGAACCAGAGGATACCGTCCCAACGATTCACACGCAGGAACTGCTGCGCCACGTTGTCGTTTAGCAGCGCTTCGAGTATCTCGCTCACGCGCGGTGTCGCCAGCGCGTGCGGATGCGCGGTCAGAATTTTGATCGCGGTGACGGCTTGCCCCGCCGCGTCTTCGTCCAGCCCTAACGCGCGCAGCGTTTCCGCGATGATCTTGCCCAGCCGCCATTCGTCAATCCACGCGCGGCTGGTCAGCGCCGCGTCGTCCGCGCCGACGATTTGCCCAAGCGAATGAACGCACAGCCAGCCGAACAACACACTCCAAAGCGTATCGTTGGCGTCGAGGAATTGCAGCGCGGTTTGATATTTGCGCGGGCGTGACGCAAAACGGTAGCGGGTAATTGGTAATTGGAGTAGCGCGTCCAGTTCGCGTCGCGTGCTCGCTGCAATCGCGACCTCGTCACCAACACCACCGGCGAATCGCTCGATCGCGCGGAGCAAACTGAACATCTTTTGCTCCGCTTCGTCGAGCGCGGCGGCGTTGACCGCGCCTTTCGGCTCGCGCACGCGGTTGCCAAGCAGCCAACGGAACATGCCCGGGTTGACGAGTTCACGGAAAGGCGCCAGCACCGGCTGGAGCACGAGTTCGTGCAGCGCCTCCTCGACGCTGGGCACGCCGCGTCCGTTCAAGTCTGCGGCGAGACGCGCGTACAGCCCCGCGTCGTCGCGTACCTCGCGCCAATCGAGAAAGACGTTGCGCTGGTACGCGTGCAGTTCGATGTACAAACCGCGTTCGCACAGCTCTTGGCTGCTCCGAATGTACTCCAAGCCATTCGCGAAATCGCGGAAGATCGCGAAATCGTTTTCGTCTGCGTGCAGTCCCAAGCCATCGCCCAGATTCTTTTGCGCGATTTGTTTCTCATCGCCGTTGCCGGTCTTGACCGCGTAGCCGACCGACGTCCGAATCCAGCCGCGCGCCTCGGCGAACTTGTTGTGGTAAACGATCAGCGACCGCTCGCCGCCCACGCGGTTTGAGTATGCAAAGACATCTTCGTTGACGCGCCCATCGGCGGTGAAGAAATCGTACAGCAAAAAGTTTTCGACGCCGGCGAAAAGATAGCGGCGGCGCAGGAGTGGAAAAATCTCGTGCGCGTGCCGCGCCACCAAATCGCCGTCGGGTTGCTCGTCGTAGTACGCGCGCGGATATTCCATGCCATAGCGTTCGGTAAGCCCCTCGATCTGCCCGTGTCCGAACATCGGCAAGCCCGGCAGCGTCGCCATCAGCGTCGCAATGCCAAAATACTTGTCGCCCTTGCCGAACTGCTCGACCGCGGTCTTTTCGTCCGGGTTGTTCATGAAATTCACGTACCGCTTCAACACCTCGGGATCGAACTCGAGCGTGTTCTTCATTACCAGATGATAATCGGCGTTCTTTTCATCGCGCAGCATATTCATGAACGCGCTGTTGTAGACGCGATGCATCCCGAGCGTGCGGACGAACTATCCTTCCATCATCCAGAACGCCTCCGCGAGGAGAAGCGTATCCGGCGCTTCGACCGCGACGCGATCGACGACCTCACGCCAGAATTCCTGCGGCATCAGCGCGTCAAGTTGCGCGCGCGTCATGCCGAATTCCGCGCGCGAGGGAATCGCGCCGCCGGTGCCGGGTTCGGGAAACCACAGCCGCTGCAAATGTTTCTTCGCCAGCGTCATCGCCGCATCGAATCGGATGATCGGGAATTGCCGCGCGACGTGCAGAATCGTTTGGATCACCGCTTCGCGCACCTCGGGTTTCAGGTAATTCAACTGCGCGGTATCGTTCCACGGAAAACTCGTGCCGTCGTTGCCGTGGTAAATATATTTTTCTGCGCCTGTCCATTTGTCGACGCGCTTGAAGACCACTGCCGCGTCGCTGCGCGTGTAATAATGGTCTTCGAGGAAAATTCCGACGCGCGCATCCCACGATAAATCCGCGCCGTTGAACGTGTACGCTGGGAACGGGCTGTAATCGAGCGCGATGAACCAATCGGGATGCTCGATCACCCAGCGCGAGTCGATGCCCATGTGGTTGGGCACCATATCGCTGGCGAGGCGAACGCCGCGCTGCCACGCGCGCGCTTTCAAATCCTGCAGCACCGCGTCGCCGCCGAGCGCGTCCGCGATCCGGTAATCAGCGAGCGAGTACGCCGAAGCGACCGCGTCCGGGTTGCCCATCATCTGCTTGATGCGCCGCGACGCCGCGCTGCGCTCCCACACGCCGATCATCCACAAGCCGGTGAATCCCCAGCGTGCGAGTTGGTCGAGTTCTTCGTCCGGGATTTGATCGAGCCGCGTGATCGCGCGCGCATATTTTTTCGAGAGCTGATCGAGCCAGACGTAAATATTCTTCGCGATCAAAACGAGGTTCGGCATCCAATCGAGATCGGCGCTGAAGCGCTCGGGTTCGTACTCGATCCCGGCGTACCGAAAGGTGGGCACCGGCACATTCGCCGGTCCGCCGATGTCGAGGAAGACCGCGCCGCGCGTTTCTTCTGCGATCAAGTCAAGACTCGTCAGCAGGCGGGCGAGATACGCGCCGATCAGCGCGAACCAGCGTTTCGAAATGAATTCGAGTTGCGCGGCAAGCGAGTCGGGCGATGCGAGCGCCGGCGCGCGCAGCATATCGATCAAGTTCTGGTTGTCGGGACCAAAGCGCGGCTGGGTGTCAAAGAAATCGTGCAGCGAGGAGAGCAGGCGGAGGTATGCGGTCTGCGTTTCGAGCGCGGCGTCGTCGAATAGTTCGAGGTACGACGCGTACGCCGGGTTCATGTTCGCGAGCCAGAGCATCACCATTTCTTCGAGCACGATCTGGCGGTTGGGCGTGCCGGCGGTCTCGCCGCGTAAATACGCGTTCAGCGGAATCTCGCGGCGATAAACGGCGAGCGGCGGAAACTCGGCGGCAAACCGGGTAAGCGCTGTGTCGACCGCGACGCTGCCCACGCGCGCGTCGAGCCATTCGAGCGCGTCGCGCAGCGTGTCGCGGTTGACTTGCTCGCGGTATTTCGCGACGACGAGGTGCAAGATTTCATCGATCAAGCCCATCGCGTTGAGGTCGCCCGCGCGGACGGTTTGCTCTGGATGATGGACGAGGTCGCGCGGCGCGTTCAGTTTTTGCGCCAAATCGCGCGCGGCGCGGAAATCGGCAAAGATGACGTTGCCACTTGACGCGAAGAGCGCGGCGTTGAGCTGGTAGCGATCGCGGACGTGGCGGGCAATGTGGAATTCGCGGGACGCGATGAAAGGCGGCATGTCTACTCCTGCCTGAAGAATCGTCAATCCTATTGTGCCCCAACGCGGCTGGTTCGTCAAGCGCCACGTGGTCAGGATTCTCTCGGTCGCGCCGGCGCGCAGCGAGGAAACTAGGCAAAAATCGCGTTCTGTGCTATAAATGGTATATACCAATCTTGCGCAGGAGAGACGAGGATGAGACTCAAAGACAAAGTAGCTTTGATTACCGGCGCGGGCAGCGGCATCGGACGCGAGACGTCGCTACTCTTCGCGGCAGAAGGAGCGAAAATCGTTGCGGTGGACATCGCCGACGCGGCGGGGAACGAGACGGTTGCTATGATCAAGAAGAATGGCGGCGACGCGGTGTACGTTCACGCCGACATATCGAAAGCCGCCGATTGCGAGAACATGGTGCGCGTCGCGGAGCAAACGTACGGCAAACTCAACGTGCTGTTCAACAACGCCGGCATCATGCACAGCGACGACGACAACGCGATGGCGACGAGCGAAGCGGTCTGGGACTTGACGATGAACATCAACCTCAAGGGCGTCTTCCTCGGTTGCAAGTACGGCATCCCGGCGCTCAAGCGCGCCGGCGGCGGTTCGATCATCAACACCGCGGCGTTCGTCGCGCTCGTCGGCGCGGCGACGCCGCAGATCGCGTACACCGCGAGCAAGGGTGGCGTGCTGGCGATGACGCGCGAACTGGCGGTCGTCCACGCGCGCGAAAATATTCGCGTCAACGCGCTCTGCCCCGGTCCGCTCCGCACCGAACTGCTGATGAAATTCCTTAACACGGAAGAAAAGAAACAGCGCCGCCTGGTCCACGTTCCGATGGGACGTTTCGGCGAGGCGAAAGAAATGGCGCAAGCCGCGCTCTACCTTGCTTCCGACGAATCGTCGTACGTCACCGGCACCGAGTTCATGGTCGACGGAGGCATCACCGCGGCGTATGTGACACCAGAGTGAAAACATGCCAAAGATGCCAAATGACCAAATGTGCCAAAAGGTTTGGCAGATTTGGCTCGTTTGGCGCATTTGGCAAATTTGGAGTTTACGATGTCTAACAACGTTCCCTTTGAAGGTTTATTGATCGACGGCAAGCGCGTCGCGAGCGCAGACGGTAAGACGGCGGACATTTACAATCCGGCAAACGGACAAGCGATCGCGCAGGTCGCGCAGGCGACGAAAGAAGACGCGGATCGAGCGGTGCGCGTAGCGCACGAGCGCTTTGCCGATGGCGCGTGGCGCAAGATGAATTCGCGCGACCGCGGGCGATTGCTCCAGCGCATCGCCGACTTCATGCGCGCCAACCTCGACAAATTTCGGAAACTCGAATCGCAGAACGGCGGCAAGCCGATTTCCGCGACGAGTTGGGAACTCGAAAGCGTCGCGAACACGTTCGAGTATTACGCCGGCGCGGTGAACAAATTTCACGGACAGACGATTCCCGGGTCGAAAGATGGAACCTTAATGACGTTCCACGAACCGCTCGGTGTGTGTGTGCTCATCACGCCGTGGAACTTTCCGCTGATGATCGCCGCGTGGAAAATCGCGCCCGCGCTGGCGATGGGCAACACGGTTGTCTTGAAGCCGGCGAGCGTGACGCCGCTCACCGCGCTCGCGTTCGGCGAGTTGTGCCTCCAAGCCGGTTTGCCTGAAGGCGTGTTCAATGTGCTGCCCGGTCCCGGCGCGCTTGCTGGTCCCGCGCTGGTGCAGCATCCGCTCGTCCGCAAGATTTCATTGACCGGTTCGACTGAGGTCGGCGCGCAGATCATGAAACTCGCGGCGGACGGCATCAAGCGCGTCTCGCTCGAACTCGGCGGCAAATCGGCGAACATTATTTTCGCGGACGCGAATCTCGATACGTGCGTCGAGTCGTCGCTCTGGTCGGTGTACGACAACGCCGGGCAGGACTGCTGCTCGCGCAGCCGCTTTTTGATCCAGCGCCCGATCTACGACGAATTCGTCGATCGATTCGTCCAGCGCGTTAAGACGATCAAGGTCGGCGACACCGAGGATGCAGCAACCGAGATGGGACCGCTCATCACGCCGCAGCATCGGCAGACGGTCGCCCAGTACATCGCAATCGGTGACGCGGAAGGCGCACGGCGTTTGATTGGCGGAGACATTCCGAAAGAAGGCGCGCTCGCCA
>DAIDTM010000187.1 GCA_027457205.1 Anaerolineae bacterium
CCTGTATCCCGCCATCGCCAAGAAATTGGTTTCCGATTACCTCAGCCGCGTCCAATCCGATGATCGCAGCGCGCGCGCCACGTACGATGGATTGACCGTGCGCGAGCGCGAAGTGCTCACGCTCGTCGCCGAAGGGCTGTCGAATCGTGAGATCGCCGAGCGGCTCACCGTCAGTCTCAGCACGGTGCAGACGCATTATGCCCACATCGTCGAAAAGTTGAATTTGCGCAACCGCGCCGAACTGGTCAAATATGCGATTCGTCACGGTTTGATTGGCGCGGAGTAGATTCAAGATCAGGTAAAGAACGATACAGCAGAATCAGGATCACTGCCAGTAGCGCCAAGCTAGCGCCCCAAGACGCGAAAAAGCCCGGCGGTCCAAAATCGTAGCGTGTTGCGCCGACTGATAATGGTATTTCCATCGACGCCAGCATCATCGTCGACATGACTCGATTCACTACGGCGCCACCCATCGTCAAGACAAACGCGGTCTCTATTGCGCTCATCTCGAACGGCTCGTTTCCTCTTGCGCGTTGCTCCTCCAAGAACCTCCGACCTACCCACACGACCAAGCCGTACACCCCCCCCAGGGTCCCAAGATCGGTTAGCATCCAATACCAAGCAATGGGCACGCTTCCGAAGCCGGCTGTAAAGCGCGACTGACCAGACCAATTTGCGGGAGAAAAGAGTTGGATTAAAGAAGAGATGAACGAGATGAGGTCGATCAGCGGCGCGGTGAGCAGACTGCCTAGAATCAGCCAGAACGCGAAGCGAATAGAATCACGCGAGCGCACCAGTTCTGCCGCCCACGCTGGCAGCGCATCGACGATCCGTGGAAGAAGTTGACCGGCGAAGCACAGCCCCGGCAAGATCGCCAGAACTAATGCGACCGTGTGGATTTCCTCTGCCAGGTTTGCTGGTGGCATAGTTTTCTCCTTTGCGCAAACGAACTATCCCATATTCCCATTGTATCACCATTTTTCACTCGTGACGCAATCGACTGTATCTCAACATCATGCTCCGCACGATGCTTAAATCGTGTCCGGCACGATTGCCTCAACTGCCCTCGGTGTGCTATTAATAATTCGTAAGACTCGCCTCTGTGCTCGGGCGCGCGTCTATCTCCGCGCCGTTGAGCGTTTTCCACTCTACCGCAGGACAAGAGAATGGACCTACCTAAATATCAAGTCGCGCTGACCAACCTTGATTTCTACGCGCGCAATATTCCTTGCCAGCAAGGATGTCCGGTGCATACGGACGCGCGCGGGTACGTCACCGCGATTGCCCAGGGCGATTACGAACGCGCCTACCTCATCGCCCGCGCGCCCAACCCCTTTGCCAGCGTCTGCGGGCGCGTGTGCAACGCGCCGTGCGAAGCCGCGTGCCGGCGCGGCAAGGTGGAACCGGGCAAGCCGGTCAACATCCGCGCGCTCAAACGCTTCGTCAACGACCGCTACGGCATTTACGACGTAAGCGGAAAAGACGCCGCCAAAGCCGGTCGTCCGCCTTTTAATTTTTACCGCTCGTCGCGCGGCGATTTCGATTTGGAAAATTCCGCGCTCCAGCACAGTATTGCCGCATTGAAAGCGCGCGCGCGTCCCAAGACCGGCAAGCGCGTCGCAGTTATCGGCGCAGGTCCCGCCGGGCTGACTGCCGCGCACGACCTCGCGCTGCTGGGTCACAGCGTCACGGTCTATGAATCCGCGAGCGTTGCCGGCGGAATGTTGGTGCTCGGCGTGCCGGAGTACCGCTTACCGCGCGCGCTCGTCGAAATGGAAATCGACGCCATCTTGTCCCTCGGCGTCGAGTTGAAACTCAACAGCGCGCTTGGTCGAGATTTCTTCATCGGCGACCTGCGACGCGAGTACGACGCGGTCTTTATCGGCATCGGCACGTACAAGAGCCGCAAGTTGAACGTCGAAGGCGAACAACTGGACGGCGTTCTGCGCGCGATAGATTTCCTCATCAACGTCAACCTCGGCGGCTACAACGTCAATCTGGGCAAGCGCGTGCTCGTCATCGGCGGCGGCAACGTCGCGATGGATGTGGCGCGCACGGCGGCGCGCACGGGCAACACGGAAGGCGGCGGCGACATCGAGACCGCGTTGGAAGTCGCGCGCGCGGCGGTGCGTATGGGCGCGACCAAAGAGGTGCATTGCCTCGTCGTCGAAGACCGAAACGAAATGCTCGCCGATCCGTACGAAGTCGCCGAAGCGGAAGAAGAGGGCGTTGTCATTCACAACCACTTTGCGCCCGCGCGCATCGTTGGGCAGAACGGCAAGGCGATGGGCGTCGAAACGCTGAACGTCGAGCGCGCGTTTGACGACCAGAAGCGTTTCAACCCGCAGCTCGCTCCCAACACGCAGCGCGTCTGGGAAGCCGACAGCGTGATTATCGCCATCGGTCAGTCTGGCGATTTTGAGTGGATCAAGCCCGAGGACAATCTCACCGTCAAACGCGGCGGAATGCTGCAGGTCGACGACCACCTGATGACGACTGCGCCGGGGATTTTCGCCGGCGGCGATGTGGCGTTCGGTCCGCGCCTGATCATCGACGCGGTGGCGAACGGGCAAAAAGCCGCGCGCGGCATCGACGCGTACCTGCGCGGCGCGCCGCCCGTTTCGCGCCGCTCGGCGACCTTCGCGCCGATTCCGCTCGTCGATTATAACGCGCGCGGTCCCGTCCCCACTTATTTGCGACTGCCGTACACGCGTCCGCCAATCACGCCGATCGATCGCCGCATCGGCATCGCCGAAGTCGAAGAAGGTTACGCGGAGGCAACGGCGCGTGACCAGGGTGCGCGCTGCTTGAAATGCTCGATCAATACCATTTTCGATGGAACCAAGTGCGTCCTGTGCAACGGCTGCGTGGATGTTTGCCCGTACGATTGTCTGAAAATCATCCGCGTCGATCAGATTCAGGGCGACGAGAATGTGGCGCGGCTCGTCGCGGCGCAGGGTAACGGCAGCGCGATGTTGTTCGACCCCGATCACTGCGTCCGCTGCGCGCTGTGCGCCAAGCGTTGCCCCACCGGCGCGATCACGATGGAAGATTTCCGGTTTACGGAAGCGGCTTGACGCGGCGCAAGTTCATCGCGCGCCGCGTTTGATCCTCTCTGAGGTAATTGCAATGGAAAGTACGTTCAATCGAGCCACCAACTTTGTCACCCGTTCACGTGTCTGGCGTTCGTTCTTCCGCCACGGTATGCCGGACAATGAGATGGACCGCTCGCTGGTGATGACGACCAACATTTTCTTTCACCTGCATCCGGTCAAGGTCAATCGGCGCAGTCTGCGCGTCACGTACTCGTTCGGTCTCGGCATCATTTCGGCGATTCTCTTTTTGACGCTGACGGTCACAGGCGTTTTGCTGATGTTCTACTACGTCCCCGCGACCACGCTGGCGTATTCGACGATGAAGGACTTGCAGACGACGATTCCACTCGGTCAGCTGGCGCGCAATATGCATCGCTGGTCGGCGCATTTGATGGTGCTGGCGGTGATCCTGCACATGGTGCGCGTGTTTTACACCGGCGCGTACAAACCGCCGCGCGAATTTAACTGGCTCGTGGGCGTGGTACTTCTTTTGCTCACGCTCGGCGCAAGTTTTACCGGCTATTTGTTGCCGTGGGACCAGCTATCGTACTGGGCGATCACCGTCGGCACGAACATCGCCAGTTACGCGCCGGTGCTGGGCAGCACGGCGCGGTCGATTCTGCTCGGCGGCAGCGAAGTTGGGCAGAACACGCTGATTCGATTCTACGCGCTGCACGTTATCATTATCCCGCTTGGACTGATCCTGCTGATTTCCTTGCACCTCTGGCGCGTGCGCAAAGATGGCGGCTTGGCAGGGCAGGAGATTCCGGAGGAGCGGCTCGAGATCGCATCGTTGAAGGAATGAGAACGGCGAGTAAACCGGTGAATCAGTGAGACAGTAAACGGTTGTTCGTCACGCGTGACACGAAGTATGGCAACAGGGGAATCTATGGCTGCTGAAATAAAAGATCAGAAAACCGAAAACATCTTTCCGAGCGCTCCCACCAAAACCTATCAACTGATGGAATTGGTGCGCGGCACTTCGCCGATGGCGAACAAGGGACCCGACAATACGGTCTTTTCGTTTCCTGTCGTCGCGTTGATCGAAGTGCTGCTGCTTTTGGGGACGACGCTGCTCGTGTTTGTCTTCTCGCTGCTGCGGAACGCGCCGCTGGAAGACATTGCCAATCCAACCGTGACGACGAATCCCGCCAAAGCGCCGTGGTATTTCGTCGGCTTGCAGGAATTGCTGGAACATATGCACCCGCTTGTCGCCGGCGTACTGATTCCCAGTGTGCTGGTCTTGTTCCTGGTCGTGATTCCGTACCTGGACAACGACCGCACCGGCGCGGGGCGGTGGTTCACTTCGCAGCGCGGGCGGCGCATCACGCTGCTAAGCGCGATCTATGCCGTGATCGTGATGCCGCTGCTCATCGTGCTGGACAATACGTTCAACCTGCGCGAGATGCTGCGCGGTGTCGCGCCGGAATTGATCAGCCAGATTATCTTGCCCGGACTCATCATCACCCTTGCGGCGTGGCTGCCGATGCTCATCTTGCTCCGCTGGAAGCCAACGATGCGCGAAGTGATCCTCTGCCTCTTTACCGTGATGTTCGTCTCGGCAATCGTTCTGACCCTGTCCGGCTTTTTGTTCCGCGGTCCCGGTTTCAAACTGTACCTGCCGTGGGCGATGCCGGGAGGATACAACCCGTTGAGTGGATTATAAACTCCACCCTTCACTGCTCCCCGCCAACAACGGGGAGGGAAGGGAGAGGGTAAGGCAGGAGTATACAATGACTGTAGCGAAAACAACATCCGATTCCAAAGTCTCGCGCCGCCAGTTTATTGGCTATGCGTGGGCGGTCGCGGTGATTGCGCTCTTCGCGCAAGCCGCAGGCGCGCTCTACCAGTTCGTCCAGCCGATCGTCCAAGCCGGTGGGTTCGGCGGCAAGGTCAACGCCGGCAACGTCAACGAATTTGCCGTCGACACGGTGAGCACCGTCCGTGAGATGCACGGCTTTGTCTCGCGCGTGGAGCCGCAAGGCGCGCTGACGATGTCTTGGACGTGCACGCATCTGGGCTGCACCGTCCCATGGGTGGAATCGGAAAAACAATTTCACTGCCCGTGCCACGGCTCGCTCTACAACACCAAAGGCGAGGTCACCGGCGGACCCGCGCCGCGCCCGCTCGATCTTTATCCGTCCGAAGTGGTTGGCGACGAATTGGTCGTCGACACGAGCCAGACCATCCAGCGGACGAAATTCGATCAATCGCAGATCACGCCGTTTCCGAAGGGAGCGTAACGCGATGAGAAGACGCGAGGATTACACGCGGCTGGTCGCCGCTGCCTTGATCCTGACCATCGGCATCCTGGTGGTTTTTCAGATTTATCTCCTGCGCGAGCCGGGGCGTATTCAGACCGTGCTCGCGGCGGATCAGGCGGAGCATGTCGCGAACGGCAAAACGCTTTTCGCTGCCAACTGTGTCGCGTGTCACGGCGATCACGGACAGGGCGGCATCGGACCGGCGCTCAATACCCAACAGTTTTTGAAAAACACAGACGACGGCGTGATCACCAGTCTGATCGGTTCGGGCGTGCCCGGCACGGCGATGCCTTCGTGGGCGCAGGCGCACGGCGGACCATTCACCGATCAGCAGATTCTCGATCTCACCGCCTTCATTCGGAGTTGGCAAGCCACCGCGCCGGCAGCTGCCGTGGCGACGGCGACGCCGACACCTAGCGCGGTGGAAGGTCAAGCCATTTTCAGTTCGGTCTGCTACGCGTGCCACGGCACGAATGGACAAGGCACTGCGCGTGCGCCCGCGTTGAACGATCAAAAGCTTCTGGCGCAATTTGACGACAACTGGTTCCGCCAAACGGTTGCCGATGGGCGACCGAGTCAAGGGATGCCAACCTGGGGCAAGGTGCTTTCGCCGCAGCAGATCGATGCGGTCGTGGCATACATCCGCACTTGGCAAAAGTCGCCTTCCGCAGCATCGCCGACGAGCGCTCCAACGGCGACGACTGCCCCGGCGACTCCAACGCAAGCCGCCAAGCCAACCTCCGCGGCGACGGCTGCCGCGCCGGGCGCGCCAACTGCCGCCGCGACGGCGACAACGGCTGCGACGACCGCGCCAACCGCTGCAGCCACTGCGACAACTGCGCCCACCGCCGCGGCTACTGCGACGACGGCAGCATCGGGCGGCGCGCCGTCTGCCGCCGACATTCAAGCGGGGCAGGGACTGTTCGCATCGAAAGGGTGCGCCACGTGTCACGGCGCGCAGGGACAGGGCGGCATCGGTCCGAAACTGGTCGGCATCACATTGACGCACGATCAAATCGTCAAACAAGTACGGACGCCGCCGCCGGGCGTAATGCCGGCATTCTCAACCGGTCAAGTCAGCGATTCGGAGTTGGATCAGATCATCGCCTTTATCGAGAGTTTGAAATAGCGTTCGAGCATCACTCCAAGGAGGTGACGAGCGACTGACGGAAGAACTCGCGTTTTTGATCGACAAGTAGAGCAGTGAACCAACCGTTCGAATCGAAATTTCAGAGAGGAGAATCTCAATGACGAAAAATCGCTTGGTCAGCCGGATCACACGGCACAAATGGGGGATCTTGTTGCCGGCTATGATTGTCTTGGCGTTGGCTGTGACCTGGCAAGCGGCGTTCGCGCAAGCCCCAACGCCCAATCCGTTGCCGAACGTCACCGGCGTGGACATTACGAAAACCGGACCCGCGGCAACGATGATGGGCGATCCGCTCAGCGGACGCGCTATTTTTGCGACGAATTGCGCGGCGTGCCATAACAAATTGGGGGTTGGAAACCTTCCGAATCCCAACTCGAACGATGGCACCGTACCGCCGGTCAATCCGATCGACCCCGGTTTCTTGGAAGACTCGAAAGGCGATCCGAGTATTTTCGCGGCAGACCTCGATCTGTTCCTCCAGCACGGCTCGCGCCCGGCGGGTCCCAATCCAACCTTGTCGATGCCGGCGTGGGGCGACACCAAGGGCTTGACCCAGCAACAGATCGCCGATGTCGAAGCGTACGTGATGCAGTTGAACGGCGTCTATTGGCCCGGTCACTTTTATCCGCCCGCGGAAGTCCAGTCGTCCGCGGTGAGCAGCGGCAACGTGGTCACCTACACGTTCACGCTCGTCAACGATGGCAGCAGCGCGCTGACCGACGTGACGTTGCAAGACACACTGCCGGCGGGAGTGGCTTATCTCGATTCCGGCTATCCGCAGTTGGGCGAGAACCCGGCGCAGGTTTCCGGCAGCACGGTGGTGTGGATCCCCGGCGACGTACCGAACGGCGGATCGGCGGGTCCCTTCGTCATCGTGGCGAGCTTTAGCGGCTCGAGCGCCCCGGCGAATGTGGCGCAAGCGTTGTTCCACTTCCAAACTTGGGACGGCACCGACTTTGCTTCATCGGTCGTGTCCGCGCCAACATCGCCCAAGTAATCGATGCGGCTTTGCCGCGATCATCTAACCGAACTTGTGGGATCAGTGCGGCGGGCAGCGCTCGTCGCACTAATATTATCTGGGGGAGAAGATGCAAAATCGAAACCACGTTCTGGTGCTAGTATTCTTAGCGTTGGTACTGGCGAGCATCGCAGGGTGCGCTGCGCCAGCCGCCACGCCTGTTCCACCCACCTCCGCGCCGCCGGCAGCGACATCGGTTCCGCCGACCGCGACCACTGCGCCGACGCAAGCGCCGACGGCGACGACCGCGCCGACGCAAGCGCCGACGGCGACCGTTGCGCCGACGCAAGCGCCTGCCGCCACCGCGACGACGGCAGCGATGGCGACCACTGCGCCAACAACCGCGACTACGACGATGACGACGACCACGTCGACGGGCGGAACAGAGATGGCGAAAAACTATCCCAAGACGCCGCCGTAGATCAGCGCGGGCGCAAAAGTGTTCGCGGCGAACTGTGTGGTTTGTCACGGCGACAAAGGTGATGGCAAGGGTCCCGCTGGCACTGCGCTCAATCCGCCGCCGGCGGACTTTGCCGATGTGAAATTCGCGCGCGGCATCTCGCCGCAAGATTGGTATGGGTTTGTCACGAATGGCGTGACGGGTACGGCGATGGCGGGATGGAAGAGCACGCTGAGCGATGCCGACATTTGGAATGTGGTGTTCTACGAGCGCGCGTTTTCCGCGCCAGCCGATCAGGTTGCCGCCGGCAAGGCGCTGTTCACGCAGAACTGTGTGCTGTGCCACGGTGACCAAGGCAATGGCAAGGGACCGGCGGGCGTTGCGCTCAATCCGCCACCTGCGAACTTTACCGACGCGCAGATGATGTCGGCGCACACGAGCCAAGAATTGTTCGACACAATGACGAATGGCAAAGGCATGATGCCGGCGTTCAAGAGTACGCTCACCGACGATCAACGTTGGAGTTTGGTAGATTACCTCTGGACGTTTATGACTGCTCCGTAAGAGCGGCGACCTCAAACGTTGATTCTATCGAAATGAAAGTGGACGAGGAAATTTCCTCGTCAACTTGTCGTTTACGCGCCATCTGGAGGTTCCTGCGAATCTACGGTCCCTGGTGGCACGCTTTGCACATCTCGTCGGTGCGTCCCGCGTGATCGGCGGGGAGCTTGGGCGCGCCGGCAAGACCTTGCGCGTGGCACGCGGTACAGGTCGTGCGGCCGGCGTGATCGGCGGGGATTTGCGGCGGACCGCCTGCCGCCGGTGCTGCCGTGGCGGGCGGCGCGCTGATAGTTGGCGTGACCGGCGACTGACTCGATACGGTTGGTTCAGCGGTCGCCGCGGGCTGTGATGTTGCCGTGGGCTGTACGGTTGCCGTTGGCTGAGCCGCCGTTGATGATGAAGTGGTCGGCGCGGGCTTGTGGCACGTCAGACAATTGTTGTTAGTAAAGCCATAGTCCTTGTGGAACTGTGGAATTTGCGGCACACCGGGCACGTTGCTGCCGTGACAACCCAGACACTCCGTGCGTCCCGCAAGGTCGTGCGGAATCAAGGGCGGACCACCGGATGGCGGCGCGGGCGTCGCGCCGGGCGCATGGGTGGTCGACGCGGGTGGAATCGATGGTTTGTGGCACCCCAGGCACATCGCGTTCGTGCGACCGATGTGATCGGCAGGGAAGGGGCGCACTTTGCTATTCGGACCATGGCAGATTTGGCAGTCCGGCGATCCACCGATGGGGTGCGGAATCTGCGGCGGCGTCACGCTCGGATTCGCTTTGGGCGGGACCGGCGGCGGATAGACGCTTGCCAGCGCCGGCGCGTTCAAGCCGGCGAATTTCCAGTTGGCGCCGTGACACGCGCTGTTGGAACAGAACGACGAGTTGTCTTTGCCGCCGGCGTTGTTCGTGTCGTGGCATTGCTGACAGGTGGCGTCGAACGCGGTGCGATGCTCTGCAATCCAAGTTGTCGTTTTGTGCGAAGCCGGTTCGTTGCCTTGATCCATCGAAACAACGGGCGCGGGACCTCCCGGCGTGCTGACGACCGGCAGAGTGTGGCAGAGATTACATTCGAGCGGAATGGCTTGCGTCTTGTCGGCGGTGAAATGTTTTCCATCGTGACAGCGGAAGCAGCCGGGCCAATCCTTGTGCCCCAGGTTGTCCGGGTGTGTCGTCCACGACAAGTCCTGAGTTGGAAAGACCAACGCCTGGTACGTCGTCTTGAGAAAAGCAATCGCGGATTGGATGGCAGCGGCGTGACTCTTGTAATAGTCCGCATAATTCTGTGCGTAATACGTATCGAGCGCGCCGATTGCCGCGTCCGCATCGGCGAAACTCTTGTAGGGCGCGCTGAGGACGGCGACCGCTTGCTGATCGATGTAGGGGATGCTGGCATCGATCTGTTTGAGCGAGAGCGCTTGGTCGATTGCCTGATTGGGGCTGAGGAAGGTGTGCGACACGCGGTTGTGACAATCGATGCAGTCCATCGTGTGCTTGTCCGCTTTGGCGATCTGGTCTGGCGTCAGCGGATTGGCGACATCGATGTACGTGGTCACTTTGCCGGTGCTGTCGGTGACCTGAATCCACGGGATGTTTTGTTTGAGATCGTCGGTGGCGATGAATTGAACCTTGTTTTCGATGTGCCAGTGGATGCCGCCGCCCAGCCCTTGCTGCTTGGTGCCGCCGCCGATGTGCATGACAAGCAGAGTGTCTACTTCGGTGTTCTTTTGATCGGGCGTGAAATGCTTGATATAGTCGACGCGGTCGGCGGAGAATTTTTCGGGCCAGTGGCATTTCTCGCACGATTCGCTGGCGGGGCGCATCGTGGTCGCGTAAAGAGGAAAGGTGAATTGACCGCTGGAATACCGGATGACGTGCATCAGATCGCCGGCTTTGCGGGTGAACGTAGTAGTGATAAAGTCACGCCCGATGTGACATTCGACGCAGCTGATGCGCGCGTGCGGCGAGCGCTGCCACGCGTCGTATTCGGGCGGCATGGTATGGCAGGTGGTGCCGCAGAATTGCGGGCTGTTGGTATAGTCCCATGTGTAGAGGATTCCCATCAGCACGGCAAAGCCGAGCACAAGCGCGAGCACGCCAAACGCAAACTGACGCCTTGTAATCGAACGCAGGCGATGCCACAATCTGCGAAACCAAGACATTTCTCTCCCCTCCCCGATGAGTTGGTTGCCGAAATGCAAATGCCTCCGAAGCCAAATGAAATGGCATCCGGAGGCATCATCACCTTCTGTAATGCGATATGCGACAGCATCATCACTGTCGATTGAAAGTTATAAGCCAGTATAATGAGGCAAAGTCAAAACGGAGTCAAAATCCAGTCAGTATTTGATTAGAAAAAAGGGAACCTCTCGCTTGTTTCACGAGAGGTTCCCGGAGGGAAGATGCAGGCGCGTGGTACGCCTTTTCGAAACACATCGGCGATTGAATTTGCCCTACGATGGTTTGTGGCACGCGGCGCACATCGTATCGGTGCGCCCAGCGTGATCGGCAGGCAGCGCGGGACCGACGCCATTCGCGTGACAGGAAAGGCACGTGGTCCGTCCGGCATGATCAGCGGGCTGCGGTAAGGGACCTGAACTGACCGAAGTCGGCGCGGTTGTTGGCGTAGTCGCGGCGCTGGGCGCGGAAGTTGCCGGCGCAGATGTGGCTTGAGACGCCGGCGCGCTGCTGGGCGCGTGACACGCGGCGCACATCGCATCGGTGCGCCCGGCATGATCGGTGGGCAACGCGGGACCGACGCCGTTCGCGTGACAGGAAAGGCACGTGGTTCGTCCGGCGTGATCGGCGGGCTGTGGCAGGGGTCCGCTTGACGCCGGCACCGACGTTGCGGACGCGGCGGTTGGCGCAGCTGTCGCGCCCGGTGCAGGTGTTGCCGGCGCGCTCGTTGGCTGCGGCGCGCTGCTCACTTTGTGGCACGCAGTGCACGTCGCGTCGGCGCGCCCGGCGTGATCGGCGGGCAGTGCGGGACCGACGCCGTTGGCATGGCACGCGAGGCAGGTAGTTCGACCAACGTGATCGGCAGGCAACGGGTTGGGCGCGGCGATGCTGGTGGGTGACACGGCGGCGCCAGGGAGTGCCATGGGCGTTGACGTGATGGGCGCGTAAATCGTAATCTGTGGAGTTTGCCGCGCAATGGTCGTCAGCGGGATGCTGGTCTGGTAGGTGGTGAGGAAATAGACGACGACGAGCGCCGCAACTGCCCCAACGGTGGCAATCGGGATAAAGATGCGCTCGCGTCGCTTGATGACCTCCGGCGTGGGACGCGGATCAACCTTGGCTTGCTTTAGGCGTTCCAGTTCCAGCGCGTGCTCTTCCTCCATCTGATGCTGGGATAGTTTGCCGGTGAACATGGCTTTGCTGAACTCTTTGAGGTGCACATTGTAAAAGTGCCAGACGATGATGGCGAGCACGGCGAGGATGGCTTCTGCGCCGTGAGCTGCTTTGGCGACCGGAATAATGTCGCCCGGCATAAAACGCGTGGCGGTAATTGGGTTCCACATAATCAAGCCGGTCAATGCCATAATCACCGTGCCCCAGACCAGCGCCCAGTATTCGACTTTTTCGCCAAAGTTGTAGCGGTCGAGTTTAGGATGCTCCTTCGTCATTCCCAGATTGTAGCGAACCAGGTCGAGCGCGTCCAGAACATCGTCAAAGCGGGGAAACATCGTCCAGCGGACGCGCAGCACGAACACTTTGTAGGCGACGGCAATCACGTGATAGAGACTGGTTAGGATCAGGATGACGGCGGAAGTATGGTGGATGATGCGCACCAATTCGATTCCGCCCATCGTCTGGATCATCCACTCTGCCCAGCCGGAGCCGGCGAACTTTTGGGGGAGACCAGTGACCGCCAGCGCAGTGAACGAGATGAACAAGATCCAGTGTTCCAGCCGTTGCGGCAGGGTAAACCGCAGGTACTCTTTTTGCTCGGCCATGATTCTATGCCCTCCCATTTTTCTGCAAGCGATTCAAGATGCGGCGCGTCAGGTCGAGCAGCACAAACGCAGCCATGGCTCCGACGACGAGTGGAATGAGGATGGTGTAGAACAAGTTCACATAGTACACCGCCGGATATTTTTCCGGCGAGGCGATATAGTGACTCATCCACGCCGCCGGGAAATTCGCCGTCGCGTCGGGGTGGCACTGCTGGCAGGTTTTGAGCAGGTTTTGTCGGAAGACGGACGATTGCGGGTCGTCGATCTTTTTGATGTCGTGCACGCCATGGCAATCGTAGCAGACCGGCGTATCGGCAGGTTGGTCCGGCGACTGCTTGGCGAATAGTTCAACCGTTGTGCCGTGAAAATCCGCGACGTAGGTATTCAACACATCCGTCGAAATACCGTACTTGCTCATGATCGCTTTATCGGTGTGACAGCGGGCGCAGATTTGCGGCGACTTGAGCCGGAAAGCTGCCGTCGTTGGATTGCCGATGTTGTGGACGCCGTGACAATCGATGCAGGTCGGCACGTCGGGATTCGATTGGTCAAGCAGCGCCGCGCCGTGGACGCTGTTCTTGTACTGATCGTAAATCGTGCTGTGACATTTTCGACAGGTTTGCGGAATCTTGGAGCGTGGTTGATTGGGCGGCGTGACGTAGTGCGCGGTATGGCAATCGGTGCAGACCGGCGCGTTGCGGTTGCCTGCCGCGAGCTGTTGCGCGTGGATCGAGTCCAGCGTTTGCTGATATTGATTGTTGTGGCATTGCTTGCATAGCGTGTACATCTGCAGCGAAAAATCGCGCGCGTCCGTCGCGGCGAGCGGAGGGTGGGGATAGCCGGTAATGTTCGTGTGGCACGCCGTGCAACGCTGCCCTTGCTGACCGTGCACCGATTGATTGAACGCGGTCGCATCGACGTAGAGCGACAGCGTCTCGCCGCTGGGAAGCTTGACGGACAAGTTGGGATTGGAGTGACAGGAAAGACAGGCTTGATTCTCGACCTGGGGAGGCGGCGCTGCGCTCGGTCCGCTGGCGCGCGCGGCGGGTGCAGTCAAGATCGCCGTTAATGCGACAAGTGCAAGAGCGATCAAACGGACGGACCAGGATCGGGACATGCTGTTTCTCCTGAAATAAAAAATACCTTTCCGCTGGGAGGCGGAAAGGCATTCATTACCTTATCGAGTCTACCGATTCCAAACAAGAATGGTTCATCCGCACCGATGAACCTTTTTACCAACGATTATCTTATCAGCCACAAGTCAAAATGGAGTCTGTGTAAGGTCAAAAACCGGTCAAGGTTTGGGAGAGTGAAAAGTGAAGAGTGGCGAGTGACGAGAAGAATCGATTCGCGTTACTTCACTTGTCACCCGCTACGCGTATTTGCGCGAGTGCTTCAATCTGCGTCACCAAACTCGAATGATCCAGATCGCCTTGACCGGCAGCGAGCATCGAATCGAACATCTCGTCCACCCGCGCGGTCACAGGCAGCGGCACGGCGTACTCTTGGCTGAGCGCGAGCGCGATCTGCAAATCCTTGTGATGCGTCTTGACGCGCGCGCCCGGCGTAAAGTTGCGGTCGAGGATGCGCTGACCATGCACCTCTAGCACGCGGCTCTGCGCGAACCCGCCGAGCAGCGCCTGCCGCACCTTCGCCGGATCGACGCCGGCTTTGGCGGCGAGCACCAGCGCCTCGCTGATCGCCTCGATTGTCAGCCCGACGACGATCTGATTTGCGGCTTTGGTGATCTGCCCCGCGCCCGCATCACCGATGCGCACGATGTTCTTGCCCATCGCTTGGAAAACCGGCAGCGCGCGGTTGAACGCGCTTTCGCTGCCGCCGACCATGATCGAAAGCGTCGCGTTGATCGCGCCCACGTCGCCGCCGCTCACCGGCGCGTCGAGCATATCGACGCCGCGCGCCTCCGCGTCGCGCGCGAGTTTGCGCGCGAGCACCGGCGAACTTGTGCCCATATCGATCAAAAGCATTCCGCGCCGCGCGCCGTCGAAAACGCCGTTGCTGCCGGCGACGACGGCTTCCACGTCTGGCGAATCCGGCAGCATCAAAATGACAATGTCGCTCTGCGCGGCAACGTCTTTAGGCGACGCCGCGACGCGCGCGCCTTCCTTCGCGAGTTCATCGACCGCGCTGCGCGAACGGTTATGGACGACGAGTGGAAAGCCCGCCTTCATCAAATTGCGCGCCATCGGTTTGCCCATCACGCCGAGTCCGATAAAGCCGATTGTTTCCATATACCAATCTCCGTTTGTGCGGATATTGCTCTGCTCGCGCTTGGATTCACCGCTGAGGCGCGGAGACCGCAGAGCCAAATTTTTTCCTTTGCGTCCCACTTGCCCTGGCGGATACGTGGCTGTGGCGAAGTGCGCCACAGTCATGCCAGGGTCTGCATCTCGGCGGTGAAGCTAGAATTTATTCTTCCACGCCGGCGGCACGCGGCGCGTGTAGACGATTTCCTTCGCGCCGAGGAACGCGGCAAGATCGCCCACCGCGTCGGCAACCGCGCGCGCGGCGGATTTCGGCGCGTCGCGTTCGGCGTAAACCGCGTTGATCGTCAGCCGCGCGTTCGCGCGATCCATCGTCGGATCGATGCGACCGATCAACCGGTCGCCGCGCAAAATCGGCAAGACGTAGTAGCCGTACTTGCGCTTGGCGGCGGGAACATAGATTTCTATTGTGTAATCGAAATCGAAAAGCAGATTCGTCCGCGCTCGGTCGCAGATCAAATTGTCGAACGGCGAAAGGAGCGTGGTGCGCGGCTGCCAATCGCGCGCCAGTCGCTCAAGCCGCAGCACATCGTCGGTGTGGATGTACCACTCGCCGCGCCACACAGCGCCGCGCGCCGCGTCGACGATCTGCGCGCGCTCGATGCGTCCTTCGGCTTCCAGTTTCGCGAGAACACCTTGAAGACCGGGGTAGCGCCCGCGGATGAAATGCTGCGAGATTTGCCGCGCCGTCGCGACGCCCAGCGCGCGCAGCGATCTTTCCGCGGCGATGCGAACAACGTCGCGCTCTGGCGTTCGCTCGCGCGGCGTCGATTCGGGTAGACAGCGCGCGCTCAAGTCCCAGATTTTCTGCAATCCTTCGCGTCCCGCGACCATGATCTTGCCTTGCATCCAGAGGAAATCCAACATCCGGCTGACGTTGCGCCCCGATGTCCAGCCCGTCGAGACCCACGCTTGCGGCGCGATACCGTCTTCCGCCAACTCGCGCGCCGGCAGCGGGCCGTCACGCCGGATGCGCGTGAGGATCGCGCGGCGGAGTGTATCGTTGTCCTTGATCCATTGGCGTACGCGACGCGACCAGGGTGAATCGTCTGCGACATAGTGTCGCATCAGCGCGTGGTGAATCGGATAATCTTCGGTGAGCACAATCGACGCGCAGTGCGCCCAGTACTCGAATAGTTTCCGCTCGCGCCACAACAGCGCGTCGAGATGCGCGGGATCGTACGCGCCAAGCCGGCTCCACAGTACGAGCAGGGGACTGCGTGCGACCACGCTGATCGGATCGATTTGCAGACAGCCGAGGTCGCGCATCACGTCCATAATGCCGCGCGCGTCCGGCGTTGCGCGTTCGCCGGCGAGACGTTGACGCGTGATGGCAAGGCGGCGCGCTTGGGTAGGGGAGAGAGTGAGAATGTGGCTCCTTATTTGTTGGACACAGATTAACACTGATAAACACTGAAATATAACTCTGTGTTCATCTGTGTTTCTCAGTCTCCAATTTGATCTTGTGTCCGGCGGCGGACAAGACCTGAACGGCGCACGGGAGATCCATTTCCTTCACCAGCAAATAGTCCGTGTCGAATGTCGAGATCGCAAAGATGCTGATGCCGGCGTCCGCGAGCGGCGCGGCAAGTGAAGCGAGAATGCCGGTCAGCGCGAAATCGAGTGTTCCGTCGACCTTCAAGGCGCGCCAGTCACGTTCGCATTGGATACCCGCGGGCACGTCGCGCTGCGCGCACACAATCGAAAGTTCGTCGCGCGTCCGCGTGATCGACACAAAACCGCGCGTGGTTACCCAAGATGGAATTGACGCGTCAGCATCGAAACGGCAGATGGCAAATGTGTCCGGGAGCACGGAGAGCGTGAGCGCGTGCATCATTCTTGCATCGACGTGACCGCCGCGATGTCGTTCACATCGGCGAGGATTTGCTGCCACTGGAGCGATGCGAGCGGCGTGGTGAAAAGTGCACCGTTCGACAAAACTGCAAGCAATTCATCGCCGATCTGCAC
>DAIDTM010000188.1 GCA_027457205.1 Anaerolineae bacterium
GGGGAGGTACAGATAGGGCGCGGTTCCTTTTTCGATCAAACGGCGGGCGTTGTGGAAGAAGAACAGCCCAAAATCGAATAGGGCGGCAGAGATCGGCTGGTCGTCGATCAGCGCGTGGCGTTCTTCCAGATGCCAGCCACGCGGGCGCACCATGAGCGTCGCGATTTTGTCGCTGAGGCGATATTCTTTTTCGGCGCTTGAGAAACTAATCGTCCGATCGATCGCATCACGCAAATTGATGTGCCCCTGCACCATGTTGGCCCAAGTAGGCGAGTTCGAGTCTTCAAAATCCGCCATGAAAACATCCGCGCCGGAGTTTAGCGCATTGATCATCATCTTGCGTTCCGTCGGACCTGTGATTTCGATGTGGCGACGTTGGAGATCCGCGGGGATCGGCGCAACGTGCCATGCTGTATCTTGGCGAATCAATTCTGTCTCGGGGAGAAAATCGGGGAGGTGACCGGCGTCAATACGAGCTTGACGTTCGGCGCGTTTCTGCAGCAAGGCGCGGCGGTGCGGACCAAATTCCAGTTCCAGCTTCGCCAAAAAGTGGAGCGCGGCAGGCGTAAGGATCGCGGCAAATTCAGGCGTGATTTCGCCAGTGACCCGCATGCCGTCCGGCATCGAATCCATCGTCAGATTCTTCATTGCAACCGCCTCCCGCTGGTCAAGTGAGCCAGAATATAGCACTGTCGCGTCTCAAATGTCAATAGCGTTGCGCTGTAGGTTTGTCACGACGGACCGCGAATCTTACCGGCTCGGTCAGAGAGCTGCGGGCGCCGGCTTGCCTCGCTTGCGAACTCGCCGCAGCAACCACCACGCTCCCACGCCCAGCGCTGCGAGAACAATTAACGGTCCAGCGATTCCAATGCACAGCAGAAGAATCAGTTCCGCACCTGCCAGCGTCGTGTCGTCCCGGTATTCGACGACGTAATCGCGCGCGATCTCATCGTTCGGGGCGAAGGAAAACCAAAAGTCGTCGTTCACTCGCGCTGGGTCGACCGTGTCTTCAAACTTGGTTAGGAAAAGCTTGCGGGTCACGAACGGAACCAGCGGTGAACCGGCGCTCAGGGTCGCTGGATCGACCCAATCCGCAAACGCAACATGTGAACTGCCAAACTCCTCGGTCTTTTGGACTCGATGGGCTGCCAGCACATACAACGTCACCGTCTCTTGCTCCCGCGCGTTCGCGGATGCGCGCATTGGGTAGACCAAGCGGTTGGAGGCGAACGTCACCCACAGCGGATCGAGTGCACCCTTGAGGGTATCACCCGTGCCGGGTTGCAGTCGCACCGCGACATAGAACCAACCTTCCGCGATGTACGGCTTGAGCGCGTCAGCCAGTTTCGGTGAGATGGTGTAGCCGTTGGCTTGCAGCCAGGTCGACAGCGCGCCCGCGTCGGTCGCCGCCAGGTTGCTGACATCGAAAGGTCCGAGGGTTTGTCGATCCAACAGTGTGACCTGTGCGCTGACTGGAGGTGCAGCGGCTCCCGCTCCAAACTCTAACCCGACGGATCGCTTTTCGATACGGACCAGCGGCTTGGTCAGGTCGCGCAGTTGATCAAAGACCTTCGCATCGCCCAGCTTCACCGTGGCGCGGGAAGGCACAGGCAGAATCACGGCGGCTTCTTTTGAACCGCCCAAGACGTCCAGCGTCATGACAAGATCTTCGGTCGCGCCGTCCCAGCGCAAGAGCGTTTCTTCTTGAGAGACAAACGCGTCTCCCTGCTGCGGAAGGTAACCGCCGCAGCCGCACGCCTCGGTGGGTTGGACGGACAACGCCAATGCCAACGCGAGTGCGACCAGCAGTGATCCAATCACGACAACGCGCTTCACCGAAGTGACCTTGGTCATTCTTCCTTCCTCCCACAGTTTGTTGAATTGACATGGATTAGCCGTCGGAGCAATAGCCCCCGCTGCTTCGTGCAGGCGATGACGATCGAGCGACCATATTCCATTGCCTCATCCATTCTGCCATCGTCATCCAGCGGCTTGACTCGCACGCTCCATTTCTTTCAATCGTGTTAAAGTCTCCTCCGCGCGCTCACGCCAAGGGCGCAGAGTAACGGCTGCCACAGGATAGTCTCGGGAGTCAGACGCATACCGCTCAATCCAGTTGTTAGTTTCCGCTTGCAATGCGCCGAGCAGCAGTTCGATCCGATCAAATTCGCCTGCAGACCGAAACAAACTCTTGAGCATCAAGCCGCGGTCGCCAAAACTCATCGGCAGTTCCAATCTGCGTCCGATGGTGGACAGTTCTTGCTTGCTCAGAAAGATTCCCGACTGCACGGGGGTGACAAGAAAACTTACGACAGAAAACAGATCGTCTTCTTCGTTCACCCGTAAGGTGGATTCGGGATTACTGCTACGCGGTAGGTCGGCACCACGTGAAGATGAAGCGGATTCTTCCAGCAACCAGCGCCGCGTCTGCCGAGCTAATGTTCGATAGAAATCTTCACATGCGTTTTTCTCCGCCGCATGGAGGAGGACTTCAGCCCACGGTAGGATTTCCGTTTGGAGAAACTGATTCGCCGCGTCGGCGTGACCGCACGATAACAAATGTGCGACGAAAGATAATTCTACGCCAAAATGATCGGGCGCGCCGACCGGCAGGTCGCTCGCCGGTTCAAAACCGGCCGCGGCGTACTTCGCCTCGACGCGCGCGGTCGTTTCGGTGTTGAGCAGCGCTTCCGGATCGAGAAAGACGGACGCGTACGGAAAGGCATTCAGCGCAAACAAGCGCGTGAATTCGACGCGCACATCGCGCAGGGTGGTCCCTAACGCGCCCGCGAAGCGCGGATCGCCTTGCAACGCGGCGAGCGTCTCCGCTTCCGGCTCGAACAAAAACAATCGCGCGAAGGATCGATAGCGTTCTGCGCGCGCGTCGGGAATTGGCTTCATGTTTCTCCCAACCTGACCAGCGTCTTGACCAATGGATCGAGTTCCAGTTCTTCCGGGATCAATCCGGATTTGGACATTTTGGCGATGCGCTCATTCAGCGCCTCGGTTGTCAGCGGCGCGTCGAGCAGCATCTGCGCAACGATCCGCCATATCATTCCGCCAAACCCCGTCTTCGATTCAATCTTGAGCGCGGCGATCTTGCCGTCCGCCGCGCGCAGTGTCACGTCCAATGCTCCGTCCGCGCCGCCGACGAGCAGAAAACAGGTTGCTGTTTTGAATTCGTCGCTCATGTTCGATGGTTGGGTAGTTGAGGCGTTTGGTGGTTAGGTGGTTGAGCAACACATCCAACCACCCAACTCCCTAACTACCGAATTTGTACGCCGCCGCGTCCGGCTTGATTGGTCGCGGCATCCATACAGGTCGGCGTAGATTGTCGGGACCGGGCGCGGGGCGCGTCATCGCCAGCCATTCCTTATAGATCGTGTGCGCTTTGTTCGTATCGACAAAAATGTCGCCGTACTGATCGCCCGCGTGCGCTTTGTCGACCCGTACCTTTTGATGCCAGCAGTGCATCCCGCTGATCGGATCGGGATGCACCGGGAAGGTGAGATTCTGATGCACGCCGACTTCGCTCCACCAAATGCGCGACGAATCCGGGTCGGCGCTCTTGAACGGTTTGACGCCTTTGATTTGCCGCATCTTCCATTCGCCGTCGCCACGCTCGAGCTTGACCTGCGCGGACAGCCAGCCCGAGCCGCCCTGCGCGTCCAGGCGCCAGCGCCCCATATGGTGCGAGCACGCGACGACGCCGGGACGGATCGATTCAGTCACCCAGACCTTGTCCACGAAGTAACCAATATCGGTCGTCACGCGCACAATGTCACCATTCTGGATGCCAAGTCGGCGCGCATCTTCCGGATGCAGCCACGCCGGATTCTTGTGTGAGATTTCGACCAGCCATTTCGCGTTCGCGCTGCGCGTGTGAATCATCGTCGGCAAACGAAAAGTCGAGAGCAATACGAATTCATTTTTCGCGCGATTGACCTGATCGGGATGCACATGGCTCTTGATGTACGCCGGCAGGGCGTATTCGCCCCACTTCCAATCCCTCATCGTCTGCGAATAGATTTCCAGTTTGCGCGAGGGTGTTGGAAAGCCGGCGAACTTCTTCCCATCGATTTCGACGCCAATTGCCGCGCCGTCTTTCATGACGACGCGCGTGGTTGGATTAACCTCCGTGCCTTCGAGTTGCGCTGCCGACAATTCTTGCTCGTGTGGTCGATAGACCGCGTCCTTGACCGTGAACGCGCCGTACTTGCGCATGTAGTCGAGCGGCGACAATTTTTCCTTCGCCGCGGCTTCGGGCAAGCCGGGTACGCTGTTCTCGAAAATCCATTGGTAGTATTCCGTGATCGTCATCTTCTCGCCGGCGCGATACGGCGATTCGAAATACTTGCGGATGCCGAGCGAACCATCGGGGTCGATGCACCACGACAGCTCGATCCAGAATTCATCCTCTTCCCAAACCTGACCCGGGTTCGCCTCGTATGTGAGATTCACTTTCTTGCCAAGTTTTTCAAGCGCGACGCGGCGCACGGGCTGGCGGAATGCGATCCATTGCGCCGCGTGTGTTTCGTAACTCATCAAGTCGTGCCGCTCGGGCCCGTGTCCCATCGGCAGCACGTAATCCGCGAACCACGCGGTCTCGCTCCAGGTCGGCGTCAGCGCGGCATGCAAGCCGACGAGATTCTCGTCCGACAGTACTTCCATCCAGGTCGCGCCGTCGGGATTTGTCCACACGGGATTGTAGACGCGCGTAAAGTAAGTATCGAGCTTGCCGCGCCCATCCTTCAAGAAATGCGGCAGCAGAAAACTCATCTCGAAATACGCCAGCGGATATTCCTTCGGCATGAGAAGCTCATTCCACACCTTTTGCGGTGGCGGCTTGAGCGGCGGCGTCGCGACGAATTTGTTGAAGCCGTTCGGCGTCGTCCCGCCGGGCGTCGCCACCGCGCCGACGAGGACGTTCAGAAATTCTAAGCACCGTGCGACCTGCCACCCGCCCAGGTTGCCAGTCGCCGCGCTGCGCCAGACGTGCGACGCGAACGCCGAACCCGCGCGTCCGATCTCGCGCGCGATCTCGACAATCGTCTGCGCCGGAATGCCGGATTCCTTCTCCGCGAATTCCGGCGTGAACTCGGCGTAAATCTTTTTCAAGCGCTCGATAAAGTCGTCGAAATTAGGTGATTGGGTGACTGGGTGATTTGGCTCATTGGCTAATTGGTCAATTGGCTCATTGAGCATCAACTCTTCCCAATTCGTCCAGCGGCGCATGAATTCGCGGTCGTACAGATTTTCCTCCAAAATCACGCGCGCCATCGCGAGCAAGAGCGCGGCTTCGGAGCCGGGCCACGACGGCAGCCAGTAATCTGCCATCGACGCGGTATTCGATAGGCGCGTGTCGATGACCGCAAGTCTCGCGCCGCGCATTTTCGCTTCGATAATTCGCTGCGCGTGCGGATTGAAATAATGTCCCGTTT
>DAIDTM010000189.1 GCA_027457205.1 Anaerolineae bacterium
ATCACCTGGCGTACCTTCGCGGCGATCACACGCGCCAGCTCGGCAAAGTCAAGCGACTTGTCCGCGCCGCCGGCGATCAGCACGACGCTCTGCGCGCCCGGCGCGAACGTTTCGATTGCCGCGATCGCCGCTGCCGGCGCAGTCGCGGTCGTGTCGTTGATATAACGCACGCTGCCGATTTCGCGCACCAATTCCTGCCGATGCTCCGCGCCACGAAAATCAGCCAGCGCGCCGGCAATCTGCTCCGGCGTCGCGCCCCAGACCGACGCCAGCGCGATCGCGGTCAGCGCGTTCTCGACGTTGTGCGCGCCCGGCACGCGCAAATCGCTCACGTCCAGAATCCTCTGCCGCGCGCCGTCCCATTGCCAGATGAGCGCGCCGCTGTCGTGAAACGCGCCATCCTTCAGCGCGCGCGTCGCGCTGGTCCAGACCACCTTGCCAAAGGCGCGCGGCGCGAGGTGCGTCAACAACTTGTTGTCAAAGTTCAATACCACAAAATCACCGGGCTGCTGGTAGCGAAAGATGACCGCCTTCGCCTCCGCGTAATCGTCCAGATCGCGATAGCGGTTCAGGTGATCGGCGGAAATGTTCGTGATCGCCGCAATGTGTGGACTGACTGCGCGCGGCGTAAACGCTTCGAGCTGCCACGACGAAAGTTCCAGTACGACCGGCGTGTCCGCGTCGATTTGGTCCAAGAGTTCCAGCGCTGAAACACGCAGGTTGCCGGCGACGACGGTCTTGGGATTCGCGCGTTTCAAGATCGCGCCGACCATCAGCGTCGTCGTCGTCTTGCCTTTCGTGCCGGTGACGCCGATGACTTGCGCCGCGCCGCGCGGCAACCGTTCGACGAACAGTCCCATTTCCATTTCGACCGGGACGCCGTGCTCCTGCGCGATTTTCAGCCAGCGCGATTCGCGCGGCACGCCCGGATTCCGGACGATGAGCTCGGCGTTTGCGAAATCCCGCTCACGGTGTTCGCCCAGCACGTATTCGATGGGTAATCCGCGCAGCGCGTCCAGCGACGACTGCAACTCTTCCGCGCGTTTCAAATCGGTCACGGTCACGCGTGCGCCCTGCTTGACGAGCCACTGCGCGACGCCGAGTCCGCCGCCGTGAACGCCGAGACCGAAAACGAGAACGCGCTTGCCTTGTAAATTCATAGTAACGTTGGAACGTTCAAACGTTTGAACGTTTTACATCAGCGCCAAATATCCACCAACGATCAACAAAACAAGCGCGCCTACTCTCGAAATATCTATTGGACGAACCGCTGCGCCAAACAAACCAAAATGGTCGATCACTATTCCCATCGACAATTGTCCGACGATGATCAGCGCAATCGCCGCCGTCGCGCCGAGGCGCGGGAGCGTTTGGCTGAGCGTGAGATACAGTACAACTCCAAATGCGCCCGACCCCAGCATGTACCACGAAAGCTCGCGCCAATTCTGAATCTGCTCGCCGCCGCGCGCTAACAGCAACATTCCTGACAACGCCGCGCCGCTCAAATGCACAATAAAACTACTTGCGGTTCCGCCCACTCGTTGGCTCATCGCGCCGACAACTTGGGATTGCGTTCCCACCGCGAGTCCACCGATAATGCCAACCACAACCGTGAAGATGATTGCAAGCATCTTATCACACCTTCAGATATATCGAATTGAACTTGTGTTACAGCAGCGCCAGCCCAATCCCCAGCATTCCCGCCAGCAAGCCAAGGAGTCAGTATCCCAAACGCAATTTGCCTATGGCAGATTTTCCAAATCGTCCAAGTCCTTGTACCTGCCGCTGGCTTTCTTATTGATCTTCAAGTGCTTCAGACCAATCAAATTGATTTGAACTCCATCCACCTTGGCGACCACGCGCTCACGATAACACTCGTCGAACTGTACGCCCGAAATCGAAGTTGTGATTTCCAACCTGACCGGCGGCACGCCCATCCGAATAATCTGATTTTCTTTCAGAAAAAGTTCCGCAGACAAATCAGGAATACGGAATCCAAACTCTTTCAGAACAGCCACCAACTTCGACGCATTCTGCGGATGCATTGCAATCCAAATATCCATATCCGCCGTCGCGCGCGGATAACCGTGATAACCGACGGCGTAGCCGCCAATCACCAGGTATTTGACTTTATGCGCGTTGAGCAGCTTCAAAAACTCTTTGAAGTCGGACGGTAGCCGGATCGTAGCCATAGATGATTTGCCGC
>DAIDTM010000190.1 GCA_027457205.1 Anaerolineae bacterium
ATCGAAAAGCTCGACGACGCGAAACGGCGTGAAATGCGCCAGCGTCAACGTCATTCCAAAAGTCAGCACCGTCGCGTCGCGCGGCAGCTGCGCGTTTTTCCAATTCGCGACGGCGCGGTCCTGCATCTGCCGCGCGATGAAATCACCCGCGTCGCGCGCGCCCCACGCCAGTGTGAGAAGCAGACCCGCGGCGATACCCGCGCCGACAAGTTGCGCTTGCCGCGTATTGAATCGCACAAGCAGCGCTTGCAACCCCGCGCCGGCGAGTATCGCGAGCGGTGGAAAGAACGTGAGCGGAAAGCGCCAATTCTCCCACGCCACACCGGCGAGAAAGACCCAGTTCGTGCCAATCCATCCGAGAAGCAGGATCAACGCGAACCGCTGACGGCGCAGCGCCCAAACGCCGAGAAACACCAGCGGCGTAAACCAGACCGCGATATAGTCGGGATGGATGAGCGGTTCCGCGTAGTAGAGCGCGATCGGGCGCGCGTACTCAAAATGCCCATCCGCGTTGGTGATGTCGCTTTGCCACGCGTTCGTCAGATTCCACCAGTAAGTCTGCGCGTCGCCGGCGAAAGCAAAGTTGTCCTGATTTTGGTAGCGTAGCATCAGCGCGATTTGCGGCGAGAGTGCGGCGACGAGAAACGACAGCATTACTAGGACGCGGATGAACGCGGAGTTTAATTTGTCATTGCGAGGAGCGGTTTCCGCGACGAAGCAATCTCCCGGTCGGAGTTGGAGATTGCTTCGCCGCTTCGTGGCTCGCAATGACAGATTTGGTGATCGCGTATCTCCGCGTTGAACTGCGTCCCAAATTTCTGAAATCAGTGCCGCGCCCCAGACGGGAATCAGCAGCGCGTAAACCCAGCGCGTCATCACCGCCCAGCCGAGCGCGAACCCAGTAAGCGCGAGCCAACGCCGCGCGTGCGTAAGATGAAACCGCACCAGCGCGAACGCCGATAGCGTCGCCCAAAAGAGGGACGCCGCATCGGACATGCTGGAGAGACTCGAGATCAACAATTGCCCGGCGAAGGCGACGACGAGCGCGGCGACGATGCTCGCCGCCAGCGCGTGCGGTTGATCGGCGAGTATTTCGCGCGTGATCACAAAAGTCAGGACGACGATCAAGCCCGTGGCGATCACGCTCACCGCTTGCGCCGCCGGAATCGCCGGCAAAATGAACGAGAACAAGGCGGTCAACGCCGGGTAGCCGATGGGCCAGAAGAAGGGCGGCGGCAATTGACCCTGCGCCAGCGCGGTTCGGAAAGCCGCCGCGTAATCGAAATACGCGAACGGGTCTTGACCGTATAGCCCGTCGAACCCTGTGCGCCAGATGAACGCCGCGCGCACGGCGAGCGTGACGAAGAACAATACGATGGCAACGCCCAAGGTCGCGCGTCTGGAAATTACCGCGGTCACGCGCGTCGCTCCAAATCCAACACGAAAAAATCTCCTGCCGCCGGCAACATTCGACCGACGATGCGATCTGCCCAAAAGATCGCCGGCGCAAGACGCCCGGCGCGCTTAACCAACGCCGGCGCGGCGAGAATAGAAAGTCCGTACGCCTGACGCAATTTGAAATGCGGGGCAAATGCAGCGCGCCAGAGCGCGAACGGATCGTATAGAAAATGCGCGACGCGTTTACCGCCAACGCGCAGCGCGCCGCCGCGCTCACCGCGATGCCGCAGCGCACTTGCCGTGGCTTGCCATAGACAGAACTGATTGAGACCGTGCAGGATGACGCACCCGCCGGGGCGAACGGCGCGCGCCAGGTTTTCCGCCACGCGCGGCAGATCGGCGATCAGGTTCAATCCGGCAAACGTAGAAATCGCGCCGTCGTAGCGCTCCTCCAATTCGCTCAGGCGCTCGGCGGCAAGCACCCGCGCGTCGATCGGCAAGCCGCGCCGCACCAAGTTCTTACGCAATTCCGCGATCATTGCCGGCGAAATGTCGATTGCGGTGACGCGGACGCCGCGCGCGGCAAGGAAGAACGCGTCGATCCCGGTGCCGGCGGTGAAATCCAGGACGTGATCGCCGCGGTGGAAGGTTCGCGCAAAATGCGCGTGCAACTCGGCGCGCATATAGCCCGCCACTGGATTGCGCGCCAATTGCGCTTCGTACTCCGCTGCGACGCCATCGAAAACGTGCGCGACATCTGTCGAAATCAGATTAGCCACAGAATCACACGGAAACACACGGAATGGAAAAATTCTTCTGTGGAATTCTGTGTGTTTCTGTGGCAAAAAAGAATGTGACATTGCCACTATCTTCATCCGCCGCGATCATGCTGCCTTGCTCCACAAGAATCGCCGCACCAGAATAAATGTGATCGACGCGGCGACCACGCGCGTGAGCAGCACGCCTCCCGCCGCGCCGATGATTCCAAAACGCGGAATCAACGCGAGATTCACGACGACGTTGAACGCCAGTTGCATCAGATCGCTTGCCGCGATCCAGCGCGGCTGATTCAGCGGATAGAGCACGTACGCGACCGGTTCGGCGTTCAGTCCGATCAAGTATGCGGCGAGGAGCGGATAGAGCGCGATGATCGCGCCCCGGTACGCGACGCCGTAGATCAACTCGATCAGATAACCGCCGATAACGAAGAGCGGTAGAAACGCCAGCGATGCCAGCCCGGTGAAGCGGAGCGATCGGGTGACGTACTGCCGCAATGCGCCTGTTTCCGAGCGGCGGCACGCCTCCGGAAATGCCGTGGTCAGCACCGCATTTTTCACCACGTCGAGTTTGCCGACCAGCGCGAACGCGGCGGCGTACAAGCCAACTTCCGCCGGCGTGCGATAAAAACTCAGGATCAAGACATCGAGCTTGAGGAAAATCGCGCTTGCCAGCGCAGCCAGTGCGATCCATTTCGTAAAATGCCAGAGCAGCGCGAGATGCTCGAACAGCGGAAAACGCAGCCGGTAAAACGCGCGCGGAATCAGGCGCAAACTATAAATGAAAATAGAAAGCGGGACGATCGATTCAAGCGCGAGCAAAGTATACAGGTTGACTTGATGCGCGAGAAAGAGCATGGCGACAAGCGCGGCGCGCACCGCCGCTTGCAAGACGCCGAGCAGACTGATCGCCGCGAATTTCTGCTGTGCCTCCAAAACCACCACCGCGAACGCCAGCAGACCATCAGCGAACAGACTGAACGCGGCAAGCGCGAGCAGATCGCCGATCTTGTCTTGCGGATAAAACGACGCGGCGATCCAGCCCGCCCCGAGAATGCCGACCGTGCTGGCGAGCGCCGAAAGAAAAATCTTCGATGCCAGAAACGTGCGCGCAATGCCGGCGGCTCGTTCGGGCGCGGTCGGCAACCAGCGCGCGATGTAATTCACGGCGGCATCGCGCAGCCCGAACTCGCCGATGATCGACAGCAAGCCGACGACGCTGAGCGTGAGCGTCAATCTTCCGGCGTCGCTCGGACCTAGGACGCGAAAGATCAAGATGCTCGTCCCAAACCCAAGCGCAAGTTTCAGAACATTCCCGCCGACGAGGAATGCCACGCCGCGCAGTTGGCTGGATGCGGGCAAAGCGAATACCGGTTGAGCGCGCAGTCGCACGCGGAGCGCCTGCCAAGTCATAGGAATTGACTCGTGAGCATCTGTCCGAAATGTTTCAGCGCGGGCAGCGGGCGACGCGCGCCCCAGGAAAGGTTGAACAAGGCGCGATGGCAGGCGCGCGTATTCCGACGAATGACGCGCCGCTGTTCCTCTGCGTTCACATATCCGCGCAGCTTGGCGAGGATGCGCAGATTATTCGAATAGAGCAGCGCGGTGTCGCGCGTCAAGCCATCGGAATCGATGCGGATACGCGCTAACGGTTTGTCCACATACTCGGCGTCAAATTCCCGCGCGAGGCGCAGCCACAGGTCCCAATCGTGCGCGATCTCCAGACTCGGATCGAATCCGCCAACACGCTCAAAGCAGTCGCGGCGAATCAACAACGTGCCCGTCGAAAGAAAATCAGTTTCGAGCAAGCGCGCAAACAAAATGCCGCGCAGTTTGTAGCGCGGCGGCAGATTGACGGACTGGACCAATCCGCGCGCATCGAATGTCGCGTAATCGCAATAGGCGAAACCGGCATCGGACGCGTCCAGCGCGGCGGTCATACGTTCGAGAAATCGCGCCTCCCACAAATCGTCTGAATCGAGAAAAGCGATGAATTCGCCCTGCATGATTTCCAGCCCGGCATTACGCGCCACGCTCGCGCCGGCGTGAGCGATGCGCTGGTACGTGATGCGATTGGCAAACTGGGCACACACGCGCGCGGTGCCGTCGGTCGAACCATCGTCGACGACGATGATTTGATCGGCGCGCCGGGTCTGCGCGAACACCGAGTCGAGTGTTGCGGCGATCAGGCGGGCGCGATTGTAGGTTGGGATGATGACGCTGATTTTAGAATCCACTGGTCTCGGGTCGTTGATAGCGCACGAGCCGTTGCAGCGCGCGCAGCTCCAGCGGCGATTCGTAAAAGCGTAAGCCGTAACGCCACGCGCTAACGGCGCGCAGCGCCTCGCGCCAGATACCGCGGAGACGCGCGTCCGTCGTCGTCGGATAATACGCGTTCAGCACGCGCTCGAAATTCCGGACGCGCTGCATTTGACGGTCGCTGAGCCAGGGCAGGTGCGCGCTGTGCCGCCGCGAAAACTCCAGCCATGCCGGGCTGATCCATTCATCAAGTGTTTCCGGAAAGCGAAAGCCGGTCGCCAGCGCCTCGTCGAATAGCGCGCCGTCGAGCGGGACGGGCGTGTAGGTGTACATCACGATTTCGCTGCTCGGATTGATCTTTTTGATCTTGCGGATGAACTCGATGGAATCGTGAATATCCTTTTCGGCGTCGGGCGGGTTACCCAAGACAATGGAGAATTCTGGTATGATTCCATGGCGCTTGATCTTCGCCGCCATCTCCAGCGTAATCGCCGGCGTCAGCGTGCCGCCCTTGTTCATTTGTTTGAGCGTCTCCTCTGAACCGGATTCCGCGCCCATGAAAACCATTTTCAAGCCGGCATCGCGCATCAGCTCCCACGTGCGGTCCGAGTACTTGAGCATCGTGTCGATGCGCCCTTCACCCCACCACGCGATGTGGAGCGGCAGCACGCGTTCGGCAAATTCCGCGACGCGCGCTTCGGAAGTGAAAAAGTTGCTGTCGTAAAAATCAATCGCGTTCACGCCCCAATTCTTCACGTACAACTGCGCGATCTCTGCGACGCGTCGCGCCGACTGCGGCAGCCAGCGTCCCTTGACCATATTGACCACGCCGCAGAAATTGCAGAAGAACGGACAGCCGTAGCTCGAATGATGCGGCAGCGTGCGCGAACCGAGAAACGTATCGCGGAGATACTGCGGCATATCGAGCCGATGATAGGGCCATGGCGGCAGTTCATCCGGATTCGGCAGCGGAGCAGGCGGATTTTCCACGATTGCTCCGCTCGTATCGCGGTACGATAGACCGGCGATGCCGCGAAAATCAGAATCCGTCGCCAGCGCGTCGAGCAGCGCGAGAAAAATAAACTCGCCGTGCGAGCGCACGACAAAATCGACGAACCCTGCTTGCAGACACGTTGCCGCGTGCTGCGTCGGGAAATAACCGCCCCACACAATGGTGAGATGGGGAAATTCTTTTTTGAGCGCGCGGCAGTGCGGCACGGCGAGCGACAGTTGCGGACCCGGCATCACGGTCACCGCGAGCAAGTTCGCACCGTCGCGCACACGCGCGCGGATCTCGGCGACCGGGTCGCGCACGCAGTTGCCATCGACGATCGAGAAATCGTATTTCCCCTCGATTACCGCGCCAACCGCCAACAGCGACATTGGCAGGATTTTCTTGCCCTCGTTGCTTTTCGGATTATAGAAGACAATCTTGGATTTCATAATCACTCCACGCATCGAATTTCATAAACCGCCAATATTTCGTTGATGAAATCGCGCCGCCGAACCACTCGCGTGGACAAATGTTTTGCCTCTGCGAGCGCGTCCGCAATTTCGCCGTCGCTCGACAGGACGACGAACGCGCGCCCGGTCGGAGTCAGATGCGCTGGCAGTTCGCGCAGAAAGCGGTCGAAGACATCGACGCTGCGCCACGCGGCATCCAACGGACTGCGCGGCTTGCCCCGAAAGTACGGTGGATTGAAAAGGACTAGGTCGAATTGCTCCGCGCGCACCGGTGCGAACAGATCGCCGACGCGCGTTTCGATTTTGTGGTCGAGATGCTGCGCGAGCGCGTTGATCTGCGCGCAGCGAACCGCCGCTGGATTGATGTCGGTGGCGACAACGCGCGCCGCGTAGCGCGCCGCGAAAATCGCGCCGATGCCGGAGCCGGTGCCGAGGTCGAGCACACGCGCGCCGGGAGAAATCATCGCCGCGCTCAGCGTCTCGGCGAGAAACGCGCCGGTGCGCAGCCGCACGCCATTGAAGACATCCGGCAGCACGATGATTCCCACGCCATCGATTTTTTCCACGCGTAGCCGGTTGTCATCGCGGAAGAATAATCGGACGCGCATCCGCATCGCGCGGCGATAGAGTCCGCGAAGCGCGCTCCATCGATTGCCTTCATATCCACCAACTACGGTCTTACTGCCCACTGTCTCACTATCCCAAACGGCTCCGCCATCCAACGCGCATCGTGCAGACGCATTTGCGACAAGTCGCGTTCTCCGCCACATCCAATCCACGCCGAAACGTTACCATCTCGCCGCGCAGGATCGCGCTCAGCCGTTTCTCGCGAATATTCCCAACGGCGCGGTGGAAGAAACAGGGGCGCACCGCGCCGTCCGCCTCGACGACCGCGCTCATCCACGGCGCGTTGCACACGACGGGTGGAAACGCGCCGATGCCCAGCTGCGCGGCATAGTAGCGCGGCAACCGCCGCAATTTGTCCGGTGCTTCCGCGATAAAGCGTGTCTCGAAATCGCGCGCGTGCGTTTGAATCGTCTCGTCGACCACCTGCTCGAATTCTTTGACTTCATCTCCGTTCAGCAACAAGCCGCGGCGCGACGATTCACCGCGAGAGCCAAACGCTT
>DAIDTM010000191.1 GCA_027457205.1 Anaerolineae bacterium
CTGCCCGGTCAGGTCATCGTCGGCAGCGACAGTCACACGCCGCACTCCGGCGCGATCGGCTGTCTCGCCTTCGGCATAGGCACGACGGATGTGTTCAACGCGTGGATCACCAAAGACGTGCGCGTGCACGCGCCGGAGAGCGTCAAGATCGTCGTGCGCGGCAACAAACCGGCGAACGTTACCGCGAAGGACATCATCCTCGAAGTCCTGCGCCATCCGTACGTCAAGAACGGCGACGCGCTCGCGAAGGTGATCGAGTACAGCGGCGAGGCGATTGACGCGCTCTCCATCGATGAGCGCGCGACGATGACGAATATGGCGGCGGAGATCGGCGGATTTACGGGCATCATCGCGACCGCGTCGACCGACGGCGCGCCCAACGCGCGCGCGGTCGAGTTCCTGATGGCGCGGCGCGGCATGTTGCGCGCGGAGGCGGAGAAACTGTGCGCGCCGTGGTTCAGCGATCCCGGCGCGGAGTACGCTCAAGTGATCGAGATCGATGCGAGCGCGCTGCGCCCCATCGTCGCCAAGCCGGGCGATCCGGGCAACGGCATCTTTATCGACGAACTGCCCGGCGAAGTGACAATCAACAGCGCGTACGGCGGCTCGTGCACCGCGGGCAAGAACGAGGATATGGATATGTACGCGGCGGTGTACCGGCGCGCGCTGTCGCAGGGGAAACGCGTCGCGCCGGGCGTGCAGTGCTACATCCAGTTCGGTTCGCAATCAACGCGCGACTATTGCCTCCAGAAAGGGTACATCGACCTCTTCCGCGCGATTGGCGCGCAGATCATCGAGCCGAGTTGTGGCGCGTGCATCAACGCCGGACCAGGCGCGTCGAAATCGAAAGACGAAGTGACGATCAGTTCGCAGAACCGCAATTTTCCCGGACGGAGTGGACCCGGGCAAGTCTATCTCGCGTCGCCGTACACCGTCGCGGCAAGCGCGATCGCCGGCAAGATCGTCGCGGCGGAGCTGGATGCTTAAAGTCAATGACGTTTCCACGTACTACGGTCCGATTCGCGCGCTCAAGCAGGTCAACCTTCATGTTGAGCAAGGCGAGATCGTCGCGCTCATTGGCGCGAACGGCGCGGGCAAGACGACGCTCCTCAACACGATCAGCGGTCTGCTCAATCCCCGACACGGTCAAATCCTCTTCGATGGTCACGACATTGCCGGACATTCGCCAGAATCGATTGTGCGGCTTGGTGTCAGTCTCGTTCCGGAGCGCCGCCAGATTTTTTCGACGCTGAGCGTGCGCGACAATCTGCTGCTCGGCGCGTACCATCGCTTCCGGCGCGACGGCAAATCGCTCGACGGCGACATCGCCAAGATGTACGAACTCTTTCCGATTCTGGAAAAACGCCAAGCGCAAATGGGCGGCACACTCTCTGGCGGCGAGCAGCAAATGCTCGCGCTGGCGCGCGGTTTGATGAGCCAGCCCAAGTTATTGATGCTGGACGAGCCATCGGTTGGTCTCGCGCCGCTGATCGTGCGCGAGATCCTCCGGATCGTCGCCGAGTTGCGGACGCGCGGCGCGACGATCCTTTTGGTCGAGCAGAACGCGCGCGCCGCGCTGAGCGTCGCCGACCGCGGCTATGTACTGGAGAACGGGCGAATTGCGCTGGAAGGCAAAGCCGACGATATGGCGAAGAACGTCGCAGTGCAGAGCGCGTACCTGGGAAAACGCGACCAGCGGTAGAGACGTTTTTCGTCGCGCCATTGACAAAACCACCGTTCCAGGGTAGAATAGTCCTAGCGAACGATGTTCTACATAAAGAACGACGAGGTTCCGCGATGTCTCCCGCTAAAAACGACAACGCCGCGCTCGTCCCCGCGGTCGACCGCGCCGCACGCATCCTCCACGCCGTCGCCTCCAGCGAAATTCCGCTGGGCGTGTCCGAACTTAGCCGGCAACTCGGGCTGAACAAGAGCACGACGCACGACATTCTTTCTACGCTCTGCCACCACCAGTTTCTGGAACGGGATGAAGCCGCCAAGACGTACCGCCTGGGATACGCTCTGGCAGAACTAGGTCACCGCGTCGGCGAGCGAATGGATCTGCGCGCTGTCGCGCATCCACGCCTCGTCGCGCTCGCGCACGCGGTGGAAGAGACCGTCATCCTCGGCACCTATCACGATGGACACGTCGCGATCATCGACCGCGAAGAAGCGCCTCACGAAGTCAAGATCACTGCCCCGGTGGGTCGCCGCCTGTACTATTCCGCGGGTGTGTTCGGCAAAATATTCATCGCCGCGATGCCAGAAGCCGAAGCGAGCAAACTGGTGCGCGACAAGCCGCTGCGCGTCTACACGCCCAAATCGATCACCAAGATCACCGCGTATCGCGCAGAGCTGGAGCAGGTGCGCGCGCAGGGCTACGCGCTCGACGACGAAGAGTACCTCGCCGGCGTACGCGCGGCAGCAGCGCCGGTCAACGACGCGCAGGGACACGTCGTCGCCGCGCTGTGTGTCGTTGGATTCGGCACGCGCTTGCCGAACACGAAACTGCTGCAGATCGCCAAGCAAACGCGCGAAACCGCCGCAGAGATTTCGCGACAACTCGGCGCAACGGCGTATCCGACGTGGAATGGGGTTGGGTAACTGGACGTTAGACGTTGGAAGTTAGGTTGGATGCTCGTATCCAATCTCTAATCTCCAACCTCCAACTTTCACCCTTTCAGGTTGAATGATGAAAACGATTCTTCACTTGCGCGTGAACGGTCAAGACCACGAGGTCTACGTCGCCGTTCACAAGACGCTGCTCGAAGTCCTGCGCGAAGATTTGAACTTGACCGGCACCAAGCATGGCTGCGAGTTGGGCGAGTGCGGCACGTGCACGGTGCTCGTTGACGGCGAGCCGGTGCTGTCGTGCCTGGCGTTGCCGATTGAATTGCAGGGACGCGAGATCACAACCGTCGAAGGACTTGCCGATGGCGCGACGCCGCATCCGCTGCAAACCGCGTTCGCGGAACTCGGCGCGGCGCAGTGCGGCTATTGCACTCCCGGTGTGTTGATGGCGTCCAAAACGCTGCTCGACCACAATCCTCACCCCTCGCGCGATGAAATCAAACACGCGCTCGCCGGCAATCTCTGCCGCTGCACTGGGTACGCGAAAATCTATGAGGCAGTGGAACTCGCGAGTAAAACGTGATACGTAAAACGTAATTTCACGTTTTACGTTTTTTGTCTGGAGAATTGACTTTTGCAAAACAACCACACCCTCTCCGTCATCGGTCACGCACTCCCCAAAGTCGATGCGATGCAAAAGGTGACCGGCGAGACGCGCTACGCCGACGATTTGTCCTTGCCGCGAATGTTGTACGGCAAGTTGCTCCGCAGCGTCCATCCGCACGCGTGCATTCTTCACATCGATACCTCGCGCGCGGAGAAATTGCCCGGCGTTTTCGCGGTCATCACCGGCAAGGATTTGCCGATCAAGTTTGGCATCATGCCGAGCACTCAGGACGAGGAGGCGTTGTGCGTTGACAAGGTGCGCTTCGTCGGCGATCCGGTCGCAGCGGTCGCGGCGATCGACGAAGAGACCGCCGAGCGCGCGCTCGAATTGATCGACGTGGAGTACGAGCCGCTCGCGTCGGTGATGTCGATCCGCGACGCGCTCGACGAAAAACTGCCGCAGATTCACGACTACGCCGACCACCACAATATCCACAAGTTCGTCTCGCTCGAGTTCGGCGACATCGAAGCCGGGTTCCAAGCCGCGGAGTACGCCCGCGAGGACACGTTTTTCTACGAAGGCGATACGCACCTGCCGATGGAGCAGCACGCGGCAGTCGCGCAGTTCTCGTCCGACGAAAAATTGACGCTGTGGTCTTCGACGCAGACGCCGCACTACGTTCACCGCGCGCTGGAAAAGACGTTGCAAATTCCGCGCGCGCGTATCCGCGTGATCGCCGCGCCGGTTGGCGGCGGGTTCGGCGGCAAGACCGATCCGTTCTCGCACGAAATCGTTGCCAGCAAATTGTCGATCCTGACCGGGCGTCCGGTGAAGATCACACTGACGCGCGAGGAAGTCTTCTACACGCACCGCGGGCGGCACCCGGTTTTGATGTGGGTGAAGAGCGGCTGTAAGCGCGACGGTGAGATCACCGCGCTGCATTTCAAAACGATGCTCGACGGCGGCGCGTACGGCTCGTACGGCATCGCATCGACCTATTACACCGGCGCGCTGCAAACGGTGACGTACAAAATCCCGGCGTACAAATTCGAGGGCTTGCGCGTGTTCACGAACAAGCCACCATGCGGACCCAAGCGCGGACACGGTACGCCGCAGCCGCGCTTTGGCTTGGAAGTCCATATCGACAAAATCGCACACGACCTCGGACTCGATCCGGCGGAGATGCGCCGCAAGTACGTCGTGGACGACGGCACGAAAACTGTGAACCATCTGACGATCACGAGTTGCGGCTTGCGTGAGTGCATTGATCGCGTGGTGGAGGCAAGCGGCTGGAGAGACGGAAGACGAAAGACGGAAGACAGAAATTCCGTCATCGGTCATCTGTCATCCGTCAAACGCGGTCTCGGCATCGCTTGCTCCTCTTACCTCTCCGGCGCGGGTCTGCCAATCTACTGGAACGATCTCCCGCACTCGGGCGTCATCGTCAAGGTCGATCGCGGCGGAGGCGTCGCGGTCTTTTGCGGCTCGACCGACATTGGGCATGGATCGGATTCGCTGCTGGCGTACATCGCGGCGGAGGAATTCG
>DAIDTM010000192.1 GCA_027457205.1 Anaerolineae bacterium
AAAGCGGTGATGAGCGGCGACGAGCGAGGGGCGAGGGGCGACTTTCCAATCACCCAATCGCCTAATCACCTAGTCACCGAACCACCGAACCACCCAACCCACCAACCGCCCAATTCTGTTATCGCGATCCACGCGCTCGAACACACCTATCTCCGTGGCACACCGCTCGAATCGGTTGCGCTGCGCGGCATCGATTTCGAGATTGGACGCGGCGAGATCGTCGGCATCATCGGGCACACCGGCTCGGGTAAATCGACGCTGATTCAGCATTTCAACGCGCTGATGCGCCCGCAGCGCGGCGACGCGCGCGTGCTTGGTTATGATTTGCGCGATCCAAAGCTCGATGCGCGCGCGCTGCGCCGGCGCGTGGGTCTCGTGTTTCAATTCCCCGAGGCGCAACTATTCGAACGGTACGTCGGCTACGACGTGGCGTTCGGTCCGTGGCAAGCGGGCGTGCGCGGCAACGAATTACGCGCGTGCGTGCGCGAGGCGATGGACGCGGTTGGCTTGCCGTTCGATGCATTCAAAGATCGTCCGCTCTATTCGCTCAGCGGCGGCGAGCGGCGACGCGCGGCGTTGGCAGGCGTGCTGGCGATCAAACCGGAGATTCTCGTGCTTGACGAGCCGACGGCGGGGCTTGATCCGCGCGGACATCAGGACATTCTCGCGCGGCTGATGGCATTGAAACGCGATTGGAATATGACGATGGTCTTTGTCTCGCACAATATGGAAGACATTGCGCGCGTGTGCGACCGTGTCTACGTCATCGCCGAGGGCAGATCGATTTTGAACGGTACGCCGCGCGAGGTGTTCGCGCAGCCGCAGCGTTTGATCGAGCTGGGCTTGGGTGTGCCGCAAGTGACCGCCGCGATGCACGCGCTGCGCGAGCGCGGCGTGGACGTACGCGCGGATGTGCTGACGGTAGCGGAGGCGGCGGAGCAGTTGGCAGGAGACAGTGCGGGAGTGAAACAGTAGGACAGTAAACAGTCCCACTGTCTTACTGTCCTACTGGATACCGGGCTATGGACGAATTTGAAATCTCACGCAACATCACGATCGGGCAATACCTTGCGCTTGGCTCGTTCATCCACAAGATGGACCCGCGCGTCAAGCTGCTTTCGTTCGTGCTGCTCGTCGCGGCGATCACCTTTAGCGCGACCTATACTGCAAATGCTGTTCTGCTGTTCGTCGTGTTTGCGCTCGTGCCGTTGAGCAAGATTCCGCTGCGTTACGCGCTCAGCGGGCTCAAGCCAGCGATTCCGATTGTGTTGCTGCTCGCCGCGCTGCAAATCATTTTTTATACGAGCGCGTTTGCGGGTGGGCAGAACTGCATTTCGTTCTTCCGCTGGGGACCGATCGACAGCAACACGTGCGGCGCGCAGTTGGCAATCGTCTCCGCGGCGCGCTTTGTCGAACTGCTGGTGCTTACCAGTCTGCTCACTTTCTCGACGACGGTGACAGAGTTGACGCTCGGCACTGAGCAATTGCTTTCACCGCTACAGCGGTTCAACTTTCCCGCGCACGAACTCGCGCTGACGATGACGATTGCGCTGCGGTTCATCCCGACGCTCGCGGAAGAACTGGAACGCATCATGAAGGCGCAGGTGTCGCGCGGTGCGGACTTGGGGCAACGGGGTCGATGGCGGTTCATCCAGCAGACGCGCGCGCTGCTGCCGCTCATCGTCCCCCTATTCTTGAGCGCGCTGCGTCGCGCGGAGGATTTGATTCTGGCGATGGAGGCACGCTGTTACGTCGGCGGCAAAGGGCGGACGCATTTTCTGGAACTAGACGCCAAGCCAAGTGATTTCGTCGCGCTCGCGATGGTGGTTTTGTTCTCGGTGGGAATGCTCTTGATTCGATTTCCATTCTGATGGAGGCAAAGCGCGATGATTGTTGGATCATCGCACGGAGAGAAAATATAAAAATCTCTGCGTCTTGGCGGTGAGTTTACGATTAGTCTGAGCAGCACCTAATGGGGAATATGGCGCGTCTGCGCGAAGGAGAATCAAAAATGGAAACAACCGCACAACCTGTTCTTTCGACTCGCAAGATCGTTATCACCGGCGTGCTTGCGGCAATCGCGATCCTGCTGGGCTATACCCGGCTCGGTTTTATCCCGGTGCCGAATCTCTCCGGCAACGCAACGATCATGCACGTCCCCGCGATCATCGGCGGCGTGCTGGAAGGTTCGCTCGTCGGCTCGCTCATCGGCGGAATCTTCGGGCTTTTTAGTTTCTTGCAGGCGACGACGCCTGTGTTCAAGAATCCCATCGTCGCTATTGTGCCGCGCTTGCTCATCGGCATCTTTGCGTATTTCGCCTACGTTGGATTGAAGCGGATCAACGAGTACGCCGCGCTCGCGATTGCCGGTATCGTCGGCTCGCTGACGAACACGATTTTCGTGCTCGGTCTCGCCGGAATTTTTGGGTTGATTCCTTGGCCCGCGATGATTCCGGTCATTCCGCAAGCCATCGCCGAAGCGATCATCGCCGCGATCATCACCGTTGCCGTCGTCGCCGCGTGGAAACGCGTCGATTCGGGCGCGGGCGGCGGCGCGAAGAAGGTGTGAAGGTACACAGGTAGATAAGAAAACAGGTAAACAAGTTCATTGGACTTGTCTACCTGTCTACTTGTTTACCTGCCTACATTCCACTCACGTCGTCAGGTATTTCTGCCACACCGCGTGTGCGTTCACTTCGCCGAGCAGCACAATGGCGATAAAGCGCGGTCGCGTCGGTTTGGACAGCAGCGTCATCTTGGCTTCCTCCGGCAGGCGGTCGCCTTTGCGGCGATTGCACGGCGCGCACGCGGTCACGACATTTTCCCAGATCGTCGCGCCGCCGCGCGAGCGCGGAATGACGTGATCGATCGTGAGTTCGTGCTTGCCGGGCTGCCCGCCGCAGTACTGGCAGGTGAAGAGATCGCGCGCCATCACCGTGCGCCGCGAGAGCGGCAGCGGCAAACGGCGCGGCACCGGCACGAACGCGACCAATCGAATGACCAGCGGCCAGGCAATCGCGAGATGCTCGGCGCGCAATTTGGTTTTGGCGGCTTCGACGATCTCTGCCTTTTCCTTGAGCAATAGTACGATGGCGCGCTGAACCGGTACGATGTTCAGCGGCTCGTATGTGGCGTTCAAAACCAGGACAGCTCTTGACGCGGCTTCCATTTCCATTCTCCGAATCTCATTTTATTGATTAGCGCGATATTGTCAACCTCTGCTCCTGTCCCCCGCAACCTTCCGCAGACTGATTCAACCTTCGGCCGAAGTTCGTGGCGATTGCCTAGAACCCACCGCAGACGCGGAGTTTCCTTATTTTTTCTCTGCGACCTCAGCGTCTGGTAGCACCACATTGAATCGTGGAGCATACGCGAACGGCTTGTTAGCCACAGAATCACACAGAAACACACGGTAAATTTCTGTGGCAGATTAGACCTCCACGATTGGGTGGGGTGCTACCCAGCGTCTCGGCGGTGAAATCAAGATACGGGTAATCGCCAGGCGGAGTTCACTTTGACGTTCGACATCCGTTATGCTATGATTGCTCCATCTTCCGCCGGTTTGTCCTGCTTGCGGCTTGCGCCGCTAAATCGTTCAGTCGATCAAATCTCCGGAGTTGAATTGCAAGTATGAAGCATTGGCAAGTTCGACTTTTCCTTTTGTTTTCCATCGCGCTGCTCGCGCTGATGTTTGCCGCATCGACGGCATCCCCGGCAGACGCTTGTATCGTCGGACCTGATTCGGATTTCGCATGCGGTTGGATTCCTAGACCGCAGCCCGCGCCAACGAGCACGCCGACGCCAGTCGCTCCCAAGGTTGTGAACATTCCAAACGGCGACAGTCCAACGACTGCGCGCGACATCGCTGGTACGTGGCAGTCGATCCCGCCAGGCGGAAGCGTATGGTACAAGACGCCGTACAGCGACGGCTATCGCGTGCTCGACCTGTGGTTGGATACAACCGCCCAGAATGCGCTGGGCTTGTCCCTTTTCTCGCCCGATCAAACGGATGGTTTGTCGCCGAACACCAAGCCGATCGGACGCGGCTCGTTCAACAAAGGCGAGCCATCGCACGCGCTGACCTGGAAAGCCGGCTATGCCAAGGCAGGCGTATGGTACGCGCTGGTCCAGAATTTTTCCAATTCCCCGGTTTCTTACAGTCTGGGCGGCAATCTCTCTTCGACCGATACAAAACTCTGCCATGGCTATTGGGAAACTCTGCGCGGTCAACTCATCTACTGGGTTGACTGCAATCCGCTCCACAATCCGCAGTGATGAAAAATAAACTCTGACTCTTGGAAGGAGGCGCGGTATGCTGGACGGTGGTCATCTCGTCGCGCAGATGCTCCGGCGCGAAAAAATCGACACGGTGTTCACGCTTTGCGGCGGTCACATCATGCCGATTTACAACGGCTTGATCGACGAGGGCATTCGCATCATCGATCTGCGGCACGAGCAAGCCGCCGCGCACGCCGCGGATGCGTACGCGCGCCTGACGCGCCGCGCCGGGGTCGCGATCGTGACCGCCGGCGTTGGAGTGACCGATGCGGTGACCGGCATCGCGAATGCGTACCAAGCCGATAGCCCGGTGCTCGTCATCGGCGGGCAAGCGCCGAGCGATCAGTTCGAGATGGGTTCGCTCCAAGAATTGGATAGCGTCGCGCTCACATCGTCCATCACGAAATGGTCGCGCGCGGTGCTGCACACGCGCCGCATTCCGGAATTCTTGTCGATTGCATTCCGCCAAATGTTCGCCGGACGATTCGGACCTGCCTTTCTCGAAATCCCCATCGACGTTCTGCTCGGCGTCGCGGAAGACGCCGAAATCGAAATTCCCGAAAACTATCGCGCCGTCTCCGTTCCGCGCGGCGATCCAGAAGCGATTGCGCGCGCGGCGGCGCTGTTGCAAAGCGCAGAACGCCCCGCGCTCATCGCCGGCAGCGAAATCTGGTGGAGCTGTGACGCATCATCACGAGGGGCGGCGCGATTAGAGCCGAACTTGTCTATGCCTCGTGATGATGCGTCAGCATCCACTGCGCTCGCGCGCTTTGCCGAACGCGCGGCGCTGCCGGTGTATCTCAACGCGATGGGGCGCGGTTCGCTCCCGCCGGATCATCCGAACTATTTTAGCGCGTCGCGCAAGCACGCGCTCGCGCACGCGGACGTGATCCTCGTCGTCGGCGCGCCGCTCGATTTTCGGCTGGGCTATGGCAAGGCGCCGGCGTTTAACGCGGACGCCAAGATCATTCAGGTCGACATTGACGCGCGCGAGATCGGACGCAACCGCGGCGCGAACATTGGCATCGTCGGCGACGCGCGCGCGGTGCTGGAACAATTGGCGGATGCTGTTCCTTCGATGCCTTCTCGGAACTGGCTGAGCGAACTGCGGGAAATCGAGGGAAATGAGGGAAAGAAACTGTCGGCGCTGATGAACTCGGACACGATTCCGATTCATCCGCTGCGGCTGGCGAAAGAGATCCGCGATGTGCTCGACGACGATACGATTGTGATCGGCGATGGCGGCAACGTCGTCTCGCAGGCGTCCAAAGTCATCAACGTCGCCAAGCCCGGACACTGGCTCGATCCCGGACGCTTCGGCTGTCTCGGCGTTGGCGTGCCGTTTGCGATTGCCGCGAAGATCGTTCACCCGAAATCGAACGTTATCATCGTCAACGGCGACGGCGCATTCGGCTTGAACGGCTTTGAGTTTGATACGGCGGTGCGTTTTAATCTGCCGATGGTGTCGGTCGTCGGTAACGATGCGGCGTGGGGGCAGATACGTGGACCGCAGGTGGCGTTCTACGGCACCGACCGCGCGGTAGCGTCCGCGCTCGCGCTGTCGCGCTACGACGAGGTCGTCCGCGCGCTCGGCGGCTATGGCGAATTCGTAGAGGAGCCGCGCGCGCTGCGCGGTGCGCTGGAACGCGCGCTCGCGTCGGGTAAGCCGGCGTGCGTCAACGTGCGCATCGACGCGGAAGCGAACGCGGCGGTGAGTGCAAATTCGATGGTGGTGTGAGAGGACGACGATGCTTGATGTCAATCAGTGGCTGACGCTATTCGTTGGTTTGTCCGGTGTGCTCTCTTCCGCGGTGATCGCCGTACTCGCCTACTCGTTGAATCGGCAAGCCCATCGGGCGCAGGCGGACCGGGCTATTAGCGAGTCATATAATCGTCTTGTGGATTTTCGCACGGAACATCCCGAAGTGATGAGACTGAGCCGTCTCTGGAAACTGCATCGCTTTACGACCATTTACACTGAAGCTAGCGAAGAAGCCGAGAGCTGGATTCACTACTACACTTACGTGGAACTGGGCGTTAGTTTTGTCAACGCAGTGTTGTATGGTCAGAAAACTCATCTGCTGGATCGGCACGCTTATGAAGGGCACTATGAGCCATTGGTGAAACTCATACTGACAGAGCATCATCCGTTTTTCGTGAGTCTTCTTCCTGCAAGCCCATACATTTCCTCCTATATCAAAAACTTTATTGCGGATCAAGAGAGGAAAGGATGGAGTTGGGGCGACCGCCATCTTGCTCTCGTTGAAATGATCTCGAAGACCAGTTGAGGGTGTACAAGTTTCTGTAAAATTACGGAGTCAAATTGAATCGAGAAGCAACTCACTCCGGCAGAGATGGTCAGCAATCGTGGCTAATGCTCACCTTCCTCTTCGCGCTGGCGAACTTTTTGGAAGTCGCCATCATGGCGCACTTTGTGCTGTTCACGACGGCGTTCCTCAGCGAGATTGGATTCAATCAGGAAGGCATCAACACCTGGACCGGTCCCATCGCTTCCGCCGGCTTTTTGCTGGGCATCTGGTTCGTTCCTTTTTGGGGCGTGTTTGCCGACCGCTACGGGCGCAAGCCGCTGATCCTCCGCAGTTACTATGTCGAAGTCCTCGCGATGGTGATCGCCGCGCTGAGCCAAAACGTCTGGCTCTACCTGATCGCACGCGCGCTTACCGGGCTGGCGCTCGGCAACACCGGGCTGATGTACGCGTCGCTGACCGAAGCCGCGCCGCGCAACCGCGTCGCGCTTGCGCTCGGTTTGGTCAACGGCTCGGGTCCGCTGGGTTCGTTGATCGGCGCGGTGGTGGGCGGTGTGGTCGTCGCGCAGTCGGGCGTGCATTTGCTGTTTGGCATCGACGCGGCAATCGCGTTCGTGATCGTCATCCTGCTGACGCTGGCGTATCGCGAGACGTTCGTCCCAAGACCGACGCCGCCGGTGATGACGATGTTGGGCGACGCGCTGCGCGCGGTTGTCCAGTCGCCGGTCGCTGTAACGATTTTTATCGCCAGTTTCGTTTCCAATGCCGCCTTCTTTTTCTCGTTCACCTATCTGCCGGTCAGCATCGGAGAAATTGTGGGCGACGTTGCCGCGCCAACCGCTATCGGCTTGGTTCAGGGCATCGCCGGCGCGACGACGCTAGTCGGTTCTGCCGTCTGGGGCGCGCTCGCCGACCGGCTGGGGCAGCGTCGCTTGCTCGCGGCG
>DAIDTM010000193.1 GCA_027457205.1 Anaerolineae bacterium
GGGTCGGGGGTGGGGGTTCCCCCGGCGCGCCGATGACTGCCAATACCGTGCCGGCTTTCACGGTCGTTCCTTCCGGCACGACGATTTGCAGCAGCGTGCCCGCCGCCGGCGACGGAATCTCGGTCGTGACCTTATCCGTTATTACTTCCATGATCGGCTCGTACTGCTCGATCTTGTCGCCGATCTTTTTGAACCACTTGCCAACCGTTCCTTCAACGACGCTCTCGCCCAGTTGAGGCATGACCACGTTAGTTGCCATTGTGAACTCCAGTGGATAGTGGATAGTGGGCAGAGATTGGTTTTCTAATCACTGTCCACTAACCACTGTTAATACGCCGCTAACTTCCGGATCGCCTTTTCGATCTTATCCGCGTTCGGCATAAAGAAATCCTGCATCGGCTGGCTGAATGGGACCGCCGGCACATCCGGCGCGCCCAGCCGCATCACCGGCGCGTCGAGAAACTCGAACGCGTCGCTCGCGATGATCGCCGCGATTTCCGCGCCCAGCCCCAGCGTCAGATTGTCCTCATGCACGATCAGCGCCTTGCCCGTCTTCTTCACCGACTCCAAAATCGTTTCCTTGTCGAGCGGGTTGAGCGTGCGCGGGTCGACCACTTGTACGCTGATGCCGTCCGCGGCGACGCGCTGCGCCGCTTCCAGCGTGAGGTGCAGCATCAAGCCGTAGGCGATTACCGTGAGGTCCGTCCCGGCGCGCTTGACTTCCGCTTTGCCGAACGGGACGGTGTAATAATCGTCCGGCACCTCGCCTTTGATGAGGCGGTACGCCTTCTTGTGTTCCAGAAACAAAACCGGGTCGTCGACGCGGAACGCATAGCGCAGCATTCCGACGACGTCGTACGGCGTTGCCGGGGCGACGACGTAGAGACCCGGTACGTGCGCGTACGTCGCCTCGATCGATTGCGAGTGGTACAGCCCGCCGCCGATACCGCCGCCATACGGCGCGCGAATCACCAACGGCACGGTCCACGTGCCGTTGGAACGATACCGCATTTTCGCGACCTCGTTGACGATTTGGTTGAACGCTGGCGCGATAAAATCCGCGAACTGGATTTCACACACGGGATGCAAGCCGTACAGCGCCGCGCCCATCCCGATCGCGACGATCGACAGTTCTGCTAGCGGCGAATCGACGACGCGCTTGTCGCCAAATTCTTCGATCAAGCCCTTGGTCGCACGGAAGACGCCGCCGCGCACGCCGACGTCTTCGCCGGTGATAAAGATATTCGGATCGCGCCGCATCTCTTCGGCGAGCGTCCGCGTCACGGCTTCAATATTTGTCAGAATAGCCATAATTACCTCGTCAAGCTAAAAGTAAAAAGGCAAAAGGTAAAAGTGAGCATCGCCATACTTTTGCCTTTTAGCTTTTGACTTTTTACTTGCGCGATTCTCCCCACACATTCTCCAGCGCGGCTTCCGGCGGCGGGAACGGCGCGTTCTTGCCGAATTGGTTCGCGTCATCCACCGCCTCTTTCGCGCGCGCTTCGTACTCTTGCGCCTTCGCGTCGTCCATCAACCCAACGCTTTCGAGATATTGGCGCATTCGCAGCACCGGGTCTTTTTTCTTCCACGCCTCGACCTCTTCGCGCGAACGATACGTGCGGTCGTCGTCGTCTGATGAGTGCGGCACTGGGCGGTACGTCTTCGCTTCGACGAGCGTCGCGCCTTCGCCGCGCCGCGCGCGCGCGACCGCTTCGCGCATCACGCGGTAGACTTCGAGCGGATCGTTGCCGTCTACGATGACGCCCGGCAAACCATACGCCACGGCGCGGTCAGCAACGTTTTTCACCGGCATTTCTTTATCGGTGGGGACGGAAATCGCGTACTGATTGTTCTGGCAGAGGAAGATCACCGGCAGTTTGTAGATGCCTGCCCAGTTTAGCCCTTCGTGGAAATCGCCTTCCGAGGTCGAGCCCTCGCCGAAGCAAGTGAGCGCCACCTGGTCTGTGCCCTTGTAGCGAATTCCGAACGCGATGCCGGCGGCTTGCGGAATCTGCGTCGCCACCGGACTAGAGCCGCTGACGATTTTCAACGCGCGCGAGCCATAGTGCGCCGGCATTTGCCGCGCGCCAGACGACGGCTCGCCTTGCTTGCCGTACAGCGCCAGCATCAAATCGCGCGGCGTCATTCCGATCGTGAGCGAGAGCGCCATATCGCGATAATACGGATGTACGAAATCGTACCCGCGCTTGAGCGCGAACGCCGCGCCCACCTGCGTGCCTTCGTGCCCGATGCCGGAAATGTGGAATGCCACCTCGTGTTGGCGGTGCAGAATCCACATCCGCTCGTCGAGCCGGCGCGACAGGAGGATGTACCAGTACATTTCCAACGCCTGCGCGTCGGTCAAATCGAGCGCGCGATGCCGCGCGTCAACCTTTGCGGCGGTCTGTTCGGCAACCTTAGATACTGCCATAAAAGCCTCCCAAGCACCACAAAGGCACGAAGGCGCCAAGAAAAGTTCTTCGTGCCTGTGTGTCTTTGTGGTTTGCGTCTCTCGCACAAAATGGGATGAGGAATGGGGTTGCCATTCCTCATCGACAAAGCTATCTTGGCTATTTCGCCGTAAAGCGCTTGGCGACCTCAGCCCAGTTCACCACGTTCCACCACGCCGCGATATAATCGGCGCGGCGGTTCTGGTACTTGAGATAGTACGCGTGTTCCCAGACATCGACGCCCAGGATCGCGATTTTGCCTTCCAGGATCGGATTGTCCTGGTTCGCGGTGCTCTCGATCGACAGCTTGCCGCCGTTGTTGATGAGCCACGCCCAGCCGCTGCCGAAACGTCCCATCCCGGCTTTGGCGAGCTGCTCTTTGAACGCGGCGAAACTGCCGAACGATTTGTTGATCGCGTCCGCCAGCGCGCCGGTCGGTTCGCCGCCGGCTTTGGGCGCCATGATCTGCCAGAACATGGTGTGATTCATGTGACCGCCGCCGTTGTTGCGCACGGTGGTCCGGATTTCCTCCGGCACGCTGGTGATCTCTTTGAGCAGCGCTTCGATGCTCTTATTTTGGAGGTTCGGGTGTTTCTCCAGCGCGGCGTTCAAGTTGGTGACGTACGCGCCGTGATGCTTGTCGTGGTGAATCTCCATCGTCTTGGCGTCGATGTGTGGTTCCAGCGCGTCAAACGCGTACGGCAGAGGAGGCAATTGATGTGCCATCGTATATTCTCCCTTCGTGAGATATTTTTTGTTTCGCGTCATCACGAAACGATGCGCCAGCCACTCAGGACTAGCGCGCGAGGATAATAGCACACTCTCGATTGCGTTGTCAAGCGTATCGCGGCGGTTTTGGGAAAATTCGCACACAGTCCCGCCACCCCCCCATTGACTTTTGCAATTATTCGATATACAGTCTCCGAACATACGCGGTTTCCCGTACGACGCCGCGTGCATCCATCCTCGCGTTTGCTGGGGCTTGGCGTCACACCACCGCCGAGTCTTTTTGATTTCGCGTGATTGTCCAGAGCGGCAACGGTTGTCTGCCCAGCGCAGCAACTCACCCAACGAGGTCAGTAGGTCGATGAATAAACCATCCAATTCCGCACCTGCGTTCTGGATCAAACAATTCCATCCGGCGGTTCGACTGATGAACCGCCTCAAGTTTCCTCAAAAGTTCTTGTTGATCAGTCTTCTCTTCGCCGTGCCGCTGGCGCTGGTGATGACGCTCCTCATCCTGGAGATCAATACCAGCATCGATTTCGCGGCGAAAGAAAAGACCGGCACAGCGTACCTGCGCCCGCTCCGCGCTTTTTACGCGGACGCGCTTCAAAGCCAGGTGCTGGACCAGGGGTTCGACAACAGTCAGCGCGCGATCGACCAGATCAAAGCCCAGCGCGCGCAAATGGACCAGGCGTTCAACGCGCTGGCAGCGACGGAGAACCAGCTCGGCGCGGCGCTGGACACGCGCGCTCAATTCGCCGCGCTCCAGACCAGTTGGGACGCGCTCAAGAATCAGCCACCCAGCGCCGCCGGTTCGGGACCAGACCTGGATTCTCCGATCATCGCGAACGCCCGCGCGCTGATGACGACCGTAGGCGAGAACTCCAACCTGATCATCGATTCAAAACTCGACAGTTATTTTTTGATGGACGCGGTGCTGCTCCAGTTGCCGGAAGGTCAAGCCCTCATCGCGCAGACGATGATTCTCGACATTCCCACGATGGCGCAGCGAAGTTCCACCGCCGGACTCGCCCAGACTTCGTCGCTGGCGAGCTTGCTGCAATCAAATATCAACGGCACGCAGAGCGGAATTCAAATCACCCTGCGGGATACATCGTCTGAAACGCTCAAGGCGACGCTCCAGAAACCGTTGCAGGATTACATCAATTCGGTGAATCAGTTTATCGGCGCGGCGGGTCGGGTGTGGAACATTCAACCCGGCGAAAAACCCTCGTACGAATATCGAGCCGCCGGGACGACGGCGTTGCAAGACAGTTTCAAACTCTGGGACCTCAGCACCACGCAACTCGACGATTTGCTGCAGGCGCGCATCGACGGACTCGTTCAACAGAAAAATATCGCCATCGGGCTGACCGCCGTCGTCCTCGCCGCGGTGGTTTACCTCTGGATCGCGTTCTATCTCGCCGTGATGCAGACCGTGTCCGGGCTGGAGGCAGCGTCGCGGCGGATGATCAGCGGCGATATGACGAGCGAGATCGAACTCGACAACAAGGATGAACTGGGACAGATCGTCAAAGCGTTCAACGGCATCGCCTCCGCGCTGGTGCAAGCCAGCGCGTACCGCCAAGCGGTCGTCGAAAACGCCGCCGATGGCATTCTCACGACGAATGATCACGGCGTCATCGATTCGTTCAATCCCGCGGCGGAACGCATCTTTGGCTACCGTGCGGCAGAGGTGAAGGGCGAAAAAGTAACCGGTTTGGTGCCAATCGCTAACGACGAGATGTTTGCTTCGTTTGAAAAATCCGGCTTTGCGATGGGCAACCAACGGCGGGAGACGGAAGGACGACGAAAGGATGGCAGCACCTTCCCCTTAGACCTCGCCGTGACCGAATCCGCGCTGGGCGACAAGCATCTGTTCATCGCGTTACTGCGCGACATTACCGAACTCAAGCAAGCGGAAGAGGCGATGCGGCAGGCGAAGGAAGCCGCCGAAGCCGCGAGCCAGATGAAGGGTACCTTCCTTGCCAATGTCAGTCACGAACTGCGGACGCCGCTCACCTCCGTTCTCGGTTTTGCGAAAATCATCAAGAAACGGCTGGACGAAGTAATTTTTCCGGTCGTGCCGGCAGGCGATGTCAAAGTCCACCGCGCGTTGCAGCAGGTCAACACCAACATCGACATCATCATCGCCGAAGGCGAGCGGCTGACTTCGCTCATCAACAACGTGCTGGACTTGGCAAAGATCGAAGCCGGCAAGATCGAATGGAATATGCAGCCGCTTTCGATCAAGGAAATCATCGAGCGCGCCGTGGCGGCGACTTCGTCGCTATTCGAAACGAAACCGTTCAAGTTGACCATAGACGTGGCAGACGGACTTCCCGATCTTGTTGGCGACCACGACCGGTTGCTGCAAGTCGTCATCAACCTGATCTCCAACGCGAGCAAATTCACCGATCAAGGCGGCATCGTCGTGCGCGCGCGGCGCGATAACGGCGCCGTCCTCGTCAGCGTCACCGATACCGGGATGGGCATTGCCCAGAGCGATTACGACAAGGTGTTCGAGCAATTCGTCCAGGTCGGCGACACGCTGACAAACAAACCGAAAGGCACCGGCTTGGGGCTGCCGATCTCCAAGCAGATTGTCGAGCATCATGGCGGCAGGATTTGGGTGGAGAGCGAATTGGGCAAGGGCAGCACTTTCTCGTTCACGTTGCCGATTCCAAAGGAAAATCTCGTCGGGGAAGCCGCGGCGCGCGAGTTTGTCAGAACGGTCGATGTCAACGCGCTGGTGGGAAAACTCAAAGCGCACATCGCGAGCGCGACGCTGTCCCGCCCGATAGGCAAGAAGACGGTGCTCGTCGTGGACGACGACAACAGCATCCGCGAATTGCTGCGGCAGGAGTTGGAAGCGGAGGGTTACGGCGTCCGCGAGGCGAAAGATGGACGCGAGGCGCTGGCGCAGGTCAAGCGCGAGAAACCGGACTTGATCGTTCTGGACGTGATGATGCCGGAGTTGAGCGGCTTTGACGTTGCCGCGGTGCTGCGGAACGATCCGGAGACGCTGAACATTCCGATCGTCATGCTCTCCGTCGTGCAAGACAAACAGCGCGGCTACCGCTTGGGAGTGGATCGCTATTTTACCAAGCCGACCGATACCCAAGTGTTGCTCAATGAAATCGGTGCGTTGCTGGCGCAGGGCGGCAGCCGGAAAAAAGTGTTGGTCGTGGACGAAGATACTGCCACGGTCAAGACGCTGATCGACGCGCTGCAATCGCAGGGTTATAACGTGACGGCAGCGTACACCGGCGCAGAGGGAATCGAGAAAGCGGTCGCCGATCAGCCGGATATGGTGATCGCGCGGTCCGAGTTATCGGAGAAACACAATCTCGTCAAGACCCTGCGATTCGAAAAGAATCTGGAGAAAATTTTCTTTCTCCTCTTTGAATAGAGAATGGGGGAGGTGCTGTGG
>DAIDTM010000194.1 GCA_027457205.1 Anaerolineae bacterium
GAAATCGGCAAGTAGGGGCGAGCGGCCGCTCGCCCCTACTTGCATCGCCGCGCAATGAATGACGATGTCGCAGCCGTCGACCGCGCGGCGCACCGCGTCCGCATCGGTGATGTCACCGATAATCGTTTGTAGGGGCAGCCCTGTATGGCTGCCCAGTTCAGGGCGACCACGTAGGGTCGCCTCTACATTTCGCGTCAATCCGCGCACACGCGCGCCTTCTTCGTCCGCGAGGCGTTCCGCCAATCGTCCGCCGATGAATCCGTTCGCGCCGGTGATGAGGACGCGCGTATTCCTCAATTCCATTTTGTCGTCAGCGCCTCCGAAAGAAATCGCGCAATCGCAGCGGCGCGCGGTCCGACGACCACGGCGCAATCGGCGCTTGCGTCAGTTGCGCCAACGCCAACAGCACGGCATCGTAATTCACGCGCCAGCCCGCGAAATCGCGCCACGCTTGATCGCGGTCGGGTTTGACCGGGATTCCTTCGCTCTTGAGGCGGTCGTAGACCTCGGCGTATTCTTCGTGCGTGACGCTGATCGGATCGGTGGGCGTGGGATTGGGATCGTACGGAAAACCAAAAAAGTCCGCGATTGCGCGCAGCGCGAGATAGCCGGCGCGGATGCAAAGATCGGCTTGCGGATTGCGCGGAATGTCCAGCGTCGATGCGGCGAGCGCCGCGCCGTCCAGCACCGCGCCGGCAGCCGTCACCCAGTGTCGGCGCGGCACCGGCGAACGGAAGAAAACGAGCGCGATGAGTGACGTGTGGCTTTCTTCAATATCGGCGAACCACTCTTCCCATCGCTGCCACATCTCCGTCAGACGCTCAAAGCCGTGAATGCGATGAAAGCGCTCGATCATCTCGACCGCCGACGGCGGCGAGCCGGCGCGGACTTCGAGCAGCGTCACCGCCAGCTCGCGCCGCTGGAACGCCGAGTACATCGACGGCAGATAGGCGATCAAAAGCGCGATGAGCAACAAGCCGATCATCGCTTCGGTGAATGCCAGCAGTGTCTGCACGAATCCATTGACCGGCGCAAAGCCAAGCGTTAACAGCGCCGAGCCGCTGTCGCGAAACGCGTCGTACCACGAGGGCGCGCCAGATGACCAGAACATGCACGAATATCCGAATGTAATGAGTGTGAGCCAGACCGGAACGAGCATAAGCAGCGCGATGGGCGCGTAGAATGCAAAGATGCTGTCGCGGTTCCCGTAGGTGCGCGCGGGCTTGCTTACGAGATTGAAAAACAAGCGCACCGTCGTGAACACAAAGCGCGTCAATGGATCCTGCTGGCTGCGCGGCACGACGAACGTCCGCACCGCCGAAAGCAGCGTGCCGATGACGATGGCAAAGCCGAGGAGGAAGATGAGGAGTTGGAGCATATCAGTGCTGCCATTCTTGGCTGAGGTCTTTCCAAGCGGGATTGACCGATTCGATCAGCGCGATTTTCTTGTGGCGTAACCATCCTTTGATTTGTTTCTCGCAGGCGATTGCCTCTCGAATGTCAGCAAACGTATCGCAATAGACCAATCGCGCGAGGTTATACTTGCTCGTAAAGCCCGGCAGGAGTCTATTCTTGTGTTCGGAAACACGACGTTCAAGACTATTGGTCACACTGTCATCGCCGCGCTCACTTGCCACAGTCGCCGCGCGGCGGCTTCGTCGTACGATGCAGGCGACGAGGCAACCGCTTTGCTCGCAACGAAATACTTGCCGGTGACGCCTTCGACTTCGGGAGACGACGCGAGATAGACGCTCGTCCGCGCGCCGTGTTCTCCGCCGGTCGACGCAGGGTCGAATCGCGCGCGCGACGAGTCGTTAGCGGTCATCAGATTTGTGCTGATGACGCCGGGATGCAGCGCGTTCGCGGTGACTCGCACGCCGCTCAACCGCCGCGCGAGTTCATAGGTGAACAGGACGTTTATAAGTTTGGAATTGTTGTACGCCGCCCAGCCGCTGTAATGCCGCGTGCTTTGCAAATCGTCGAAATCGAGCGCTGCCTGCTGGTGCAAGTTCGACGCGACGTTGACGATGCGCGCGGGCGCGCTCGCGATCAGCGTGTCGAGCAGCAGGTTGGTGAACAAGAAATAGCTCAGATGGTTCACCGCAAACGTCATCTCGATCCCATCGACGCTTTCCTGCCGCGACCTCCACAAGCCGCCCGCGTTGTTCACCAAAACATCGAGGCGCGCGTATTTGTCCTTGAATCGCTGCGCCAACGCGCGGATATCTTGCTGCGACGACAAGTCCGCCAGCAGATAATCGACCGCCGCGTTGTCGCTTTGCTGTTTGATCCACGCTACCGCGCCCGCGCTCTTTTCCGCGTTGCGTCCGACGACGATCACGGTCGCGCCGCGCTGTGCCAGCTGCTTCGCAGTCTCCGCGCCGATACCGGACGTTGCGCCGGTGACGATGCACACTTTACCATTCATCTTCTGATTAAAACTCCGCCAGACTGCCGGTGACCCGCGCGTGGCGCTCGGCGCGTTGGTACAGCCAATAGCCAATGATCGGCATCAAAATTCCAAACGCGACGACGATCACGATCTCGGTTTCAATCGATGCGAGTTCAGGAAAACCGGGCGGATAGCCCATCAGCGTCGAACGGAACGCGTCGACCGCGTAGCTGAGCGGTACGAGGCGCGCGATGCTCTGCAAAACGTCCGGCAGCGCGTGGAACGGGAAGAACATTCCGCAGACGATCATGATCGTGAACTGAAGCAGGTTCGCGGTCGTCTGCGCCGATTCTTTCACCAGCAGTGTGTACGCGGCAAATGCGAATCCGATGCCGAACATGCCCGAAAGCGTGAACACCAGTAGCAGCGCGCCCAACCCGACGTTCTGAAATGGCAGGCGTCCAAGAAAGAGCTGCACAAACACAACCGCCGCGACGGACAACAGCCCGGTCCACACGACGATCATCGTCACGCGGGAGACGAGCGACGCGAACTTGGACGCCGGCGTGAGGTACAGCGATTCGAGCGTGCCCTGGTACTGCTCCTCGCGGATGTTGTAGCCGATCGTCCAGAGCGTGTCGCTCGCGAACATGAACAGCACGAAACCGTACATCATCACGCCGCCGGTGCGGCTCGTCATGCTGCCGGACATCTCGGTCGCGCCGCGCGGCTCGAACATGATCGTCGCGAACGTAAAGAGCAGGATCATGAAAAAGATCTGCACGAAACTCGTCACGAAATCGACGGGATAGCGCGTCATCACGATGAGCTGCTTGCGTACCATCTCGACGAAAATGACAAATTGCAAATGGAAATTGACAAATGGGCTTGGCGCTCGCTGTGATTTGTCATTTGCTATTTGTTCGTTTGTCATTGCCTAGAACTCTCCCACACCCGCGTCGCGTTGAATGCCGTGTTCGATGCGCGTGAACAGCCAGTAGCCGAACCAGGGCGTGATGACGCAGAACACGCCGAGCACCGCCAGATCGAAATACCAATGCTGGAAGAAATAACCGACGCCGAGCAGGCTCGCGCGCACGCCGTTGTTCATCCACGTCGGTGGAAAAAGCATCGCGACGACGCGCAGCCAGATTGGAAAAACGGCAATCGGAAAGAAAAGTCCCATCAGGAACGAAACGACCCACTGCGCGAGCTGAATCAGCGCGTTGGCTTCTTTGACACGCAGGATGACTGCGCCGTACAGCAGCGCAATGCCGAAAAGCGGCACCATCCCGACGAGCAGAAAAGCGAGCGCGAGTAGGATATTCCCTTGCAGCGGATTGACGCGGAACACCAGCGAGCCGAGCGCGAAGGCGATCATGAAATTGATCAGCGTGCGAATCATCCCATAAAGTGAAATGCCCAGCAGAATCGAGCCGCGCCCGGTTGGCGCAAGGTAGAGCGCTTCGAGCGTGCCGGTCTCTTGCTCGCGGCGCATCCAGTAACCGACATTCCACATCGTGCCGCTGACGATCATGAAAATGTTGGAGCCGATCAGCAGGTAGGCGACGTAATTCGTGGTGCCGGTGTTCTGTTGGAAATTCGCGGCGGCTTGCGCCGCGCCGCCGCCAATCGCCTGCCCCAGCAGAATTGGCATCGCGGCGATGAACGTTGGTATGGCGATGTCGATGAGGTTGCCGCCCGGATAGCGCGACATGATTCGCAGGCGCATCAGGACGACGCTCCAGACCAGATTCCAACGATTGGTGAAAGAAAATCGAGTCAGAGACATTTTTCAATTACAAATGACCCAATGACAAACCTCGAATGACATTTTGGAATCCCCATTTTGCTCATTTGTCATTTCACGCGCGTATCCTCCGCGAGCGTCCGTCCCGTTTTCGCGATAAACACGTCCTCCAGCGTTACCTCCGTCGGCGAGATCTGCTCCAGTACCGCGCCATTGTCCATCAGCGCGTGAATCAGTTGCGGCAAGATCGCGCGCGGGTTGGGAGCGACGATGACCAGTTCCTGCGCGCCGTCCTTGCTCGACAACGCCGCGCTCGCGACGCCATCCAGCGCGCGCACCGCGCGGAACGCGGTGGCGGGAATCACGCCTTCGACTTTAGTCACGCCCTCGCGGTTCAGACTCGCTTTCAATTCCGGAATCGTTCCCAGCGCGATCACCTCGCCGCGGTCGATGCTCGCGCCGCGGTCGCACAGCTCTTCCGCCTCGCTCATCTGGTGGGTCGTGTAAACGACGGTGCGCCCTTGCTCGTTCAGATCGTGGACGACGGTGCGCAGCTCGCGCGCGCTCGGCAAGTCCAGCGTGTTCGTCGGCTCGTCGAGGATGAGGACCGGTGCGTCGTTGATGAGCGCCTTGCCAAACGCTAGCTTCATCTTCTGCCCCGAGGAGTACGTCTCGACCGTACGATCGACAATGTCGCCGAGGTTGAGCATTTCGATAATCTTGTCGGCTTGCTTTTTGCGCGGCGCGGGCGGAATCTGGTACAGCGCGCCGAAAAAGTCGAGATTCTCGCGCCCGGTCAGTTTCCAGTACAGCCCGCGGTCGCCCATCAACATGCAGCCGATGCTCGCGCGAATCGCGTTCTCGTCGCGTTCGAGCTGGTAGCCGTTGATCCACGCGGCGCCGCGCGTCGGCAGCAGCAGCGTCGTCAGGCACTTGATCAGTGTCGTCTTGCCCGCGCCATTGGGACCGAGCAAGCCAAAAACTTCGCCCGGAAAGATATCGAGCGTGATGCCTTTCAACGCATCGACGTTCTTGACGCGCGAAGAGAGCAGCCCCGAGCGCTCCTTGGATTGATACACCTTGGTGAGGTCACGAACTTGAATAATGGGTTCCATCGCGCCGGCTATGATAAATCAGAAACCCGTTTCCGGCAACAATACCTTCGCCAATTCAAATTTTGAACGGAAAAATGTTGGGCAAATTTCCAAATTTGCCTTACGTTGGCGAACCTATTGGGCAAGCAACGGGTTTCTTTCTACCTCATTTCCACTGGGTCAGGATCTTTTCGCGCTGGAATACTTGCGTTGCCAAGTAGAGCAGCCCGGCGTCGATTAGCGCAACGATCAGCGAGCCGGCGATGAACGTGAACGCGTTCAGCAGAATGAACCCAGCCGTCTGCGCGAGCCCGAGTACCACCGCGGGAATCACAAGCATCCCGCCGATCTGCTGCGCGACGCGCGTATCGTTCACGCGCGACGAGATCATCACGCCGATGCTGACGGAAAGCAGCGAGAGCAGCGGCGTCAATGCAATCATCGCGACGAGCCACATCGGATTGAGCAAGCCAGCGAAGACGCGGTCGCTCAGCGCGACCACGCGTCCGCCGACGATAAAGATCGCGTACGCCAGCCAGGTCGCCAGCACTGCCGGTACAACCGCGGCAATCGCTTTGCCGAGCAGCAGCTCGCCGGTGCGAATCGGCGTGGCGAGCAGCGGTTCCAGACTGTGCGCGTCTTTTTCGCCGATGATGCTGAACGCGGCGACCGTCATCGGAATGATGAGCGGCATCACGAGATAGAGTACCAGAAATTGCTGGAACACGATCAGTTGCATCAACTCATTTGGTGAGAAATCCTTGAACGCCGGCGAAAGACTATAGTAACGCGCGATTTGGTCGGCGTTCATATTGGTATTTCCCATCTGACCGCCCATCGCGGCGAAGAGACCGATCGGCAAAAATGCCAGCAGCAGCGGCGGCAGGAAAATCGTAAACAGCAAAAGTCGATTCTTGCGAATCTCCAGCAGTTCGCGTTGGATGATGGTTTGCAAACGTGTCAGGTTCATAGTGTCCTCTATCGAGCATCAGTTTCGACTGCAAGTGTTGGTTTCTGCGGTAGGAAAAGTGTGATGGCGGCGACGAAACTCAGAATCTTCGACGCTGCGTTAAGAGTGATGGGTATTGGGCTACCAGGAAATGGGAACCCAAACAACGCCCATATAGCGAACACGAAGAACATGGCTGCTAGAGCGAACAAGGAGTACTTGGACAATTTCGTCACAGGCGACAATGTCAATAGCGCGAAACTTGAAAGCTCCCAGAGGAATAGGGGCAGGAAAAAGAGCAGCGTATACACTATTGCGGGTACAGGCGTATAGTATATTCTCGACATATAGTATATTCTCGGCATGACGATGAGATCGAATGGAAGCTCGAAGATCATGGGCGCGGCAATCGCGCCGACAATCGCGCTACCAAATGCTATCTTCAATCCGTGATCCCGAGTGATAGACGTAATCGCCGCAAAGGTAAGTATGGCAGACAACTCAGTAATTGGAGTGATCGGATTTGGCGCTGCGGTGAGATTACCGCGCTGCTGGGTCTGCGCGATAGCCATACTGCCAACGGCGAACACCAAAGTAGCAAGCGCCAGAACCCAGATCAGAACCAAGAGAATGCCGAGCGCCCGCCCGGGTCGCCGGGTTCCCACCGGCTGTTGCAATCTGGTTCCCAAGTATGCTAGAGCGCCGGCGATGACGAATAGTATTGCCGCCAATAATAATGCGTCGCCCCCTGCGTAGGGGATCCAAGTACCAGCCTGAGGCATAAGGCACCAATTTTCTACGTTTGGTGGTTTCCCACCAAATTCAGATAGACTTCTTCGAGCGAATGTTTTTCCTCACCGACCGATTGGATTTCCGCGCCGGCTTGCACCAGCGCGCGCACGACTGCTGGCGTCATCGCGTCGGGATCGTCCAGCGCAATCGACACACGGCTATCTTCACGCTCGACGCTTTTGACAAATGCCAACGTTTTCAGCGCGGCGATGAGCGCGTCGTTCACCGCGCGCGTTCGCACGACGACGCGGCGACCGTACAGTTTGCGCCTCAAATTCTCCGGCGTGTCGACCTGAATCAGCCGCTGTTTCATGACGCCGATGCGGTCGGCAAGCCGGTCGGCTTCGTCGAGGTTGTGCGTACAGAGGAAGATCGTGTGCCCTTCGCTCTTTAGCTCGGCAATAAAATCCCGTACGATCTTTGCCGCTTCTGGATCGAGTGCGCTCGTTGGCTCGTCGAGGAAGACGACCTTGGGATCGTGCAGCAGCGCGCGGGCAATCGCCAGCTTCTGTTTCATACCCTTCGAGAACCCACCGACGGCTTCGTCACGCCGCTCCCACAAGCCGAGCATTTCGAGGTGCTTTTTGACCGCGTCGTCGCGCGCGCTGTTCGACAAGCCGTAGAGCCGCGCGAAGAAATCGAGATTCTGCCGCGCGCTCAGTTTCTCGTACAGACCGGGCGATTCGGTGAGGATGCCAATGTGCGCGCGAATCGCGTCGCTCTCGCCTCCAACCGTGTAGCCGGCGACGCGCGCCTCGCCGCGCGTGGGCGCGATAAGACACGCAAGCATCCGCACCGTCGTTGTCTTGCCCGCGCCGTTCGGTCCGAGAAAAGCAAAGATTTCGCCTTGCTTAACTTGCAGATCCAAATCTTCGACGGCGTGATTGCCGTTAAAATGTTTGGTCAGTCCGTGAGTTTCAATCATTTTCCTAACGAGAGCGGCAGACCTGCCGCTCTCGTTCCTCCTTTAGTTCAATTGATCCAGCGTCCGATGACCGGGTACGAGAAATCTCTGCCGTGCGCAACTTGCCATGCCGCGTAGACGCCGTACCCCACCCACGCGAACGTCAGCGCAATCGGGACGAGAATCAGCGCGAACGCAGGGATCATCGTATACGGCATCATCGGCTCAGGGCGGCTATGGTTGAGCAGCACCGGCACGAAAATCGATCCGGCGAACAGCGCGCCCCAGACAAGGAACGCGCCAATCGCCATGATCACGCCGGCGAGTTGCCACCATACGGCTTGCGCGGCTTGGCGCGCGGCGAATTGCGATTTGCCGCGCTGCGTCACCCAGATCAAGACCGCCAGTACGATGCCGAGCACGCCGCGGCTGAGAAAGCCGAGCACGATACTGGCGTGCGCGATCGCCGCATTTGTGCGTTCGTCTTTCGAGATCACACTTTCGTTAAGCATGGTTGCCTCCAACTTCACGTCTTGCGAGCGTGAAGAACAATGCGATCAAAACGGCAATCAACACGACGATTGCCAAGAGCAGCGCGGAAAACGGAAACAGGAACGCGCCGCGCGTGTTGAACCAAACGACGTTCGCCAGTACACCGACGATAACCAGATTCACGAGCGCGAACGCTGCGCCGGTGTAGACCAGCCCGCGCTCGGGATCGAGACGCCAGCCCGAACCCCAGCGCCCGAACGCGATCAGCGGCTCGCGCGTCGCGACGATCACCGCGATCGCGTCGATCACGACGAACAGCAGACCGAGAATCAGAAACGAGATCACAAAATCGTTCCGCGACATCCAGCCGTCCGGTTGATCGTTGATATTGAAATGCGATGCGATATGGTCTGCCGGCAGCATCGGATAAAAGTACACTGTGAACGCGGCCAGCAGCGCGAACGTCGCGAGCACCGGCACAAGGTACGCCCAGTGAAACTTGACCGGTTTGACCTCGCGCGCAATCGTCGTGCCTTGCGCCAAGCCCCGTGCGTAGATGAACGCCCACGCCAGCGCGCCGAACAGCGCTGCGAGCATTGCGGCGATAAGCCAGCCCCGCGCATCTCCTGACGCGACGTTCAGCAGCGCAAGCAGCAAGCCCACGATCGCGGTGAGTACTCCGACCAGCGCCAAGAGCGCGCCGCCAAAACGATTCGTCTTGTCCCAGATTTCGCGGCTGGCGTACGCGTAGCCGATCCGTACGCCGAAGATCGGGTTGGGTCAAACGCGCGGCGCCAGATAATACGTTGCGATGCCGGCGACGATCAAGATTCCACCAAGAAGCAAACCAAATTCCATTATCGTTTTCACCAATCACGGTTATTGCTGCCGTAGCTTGGCGGAGTTAAAGTGCAATCCGGCAATTTGGTGCGGTTCCGCCGGGTGGAATGCGACGGTGATCGTCACCGGATCGTCGTTTTCGAATTTCGCCGCATAAACCACCGTGACAAAATCGCCCGTCTGCTCGACAGAAACCACCTTGCGGGAGACGTACTTGCCAATCTTGCCGACCACTGTCTTTTCTAGATTCGCAAATTGGGCGGGCGGGATTGCCGCTTTCAGCTTGTCGTCGAAATCACGCGTGAATGTGGTGTAATCATTTGCATTCATTCCCGCCATCATATTGTCCATATCTGGCTCGCTATACGCCAACACAGATGCTTGGGCGCTCGCGCTGAGCGTTGTCGGAGCTGGCGGCAAGGACCTGACAGCCGCCGCAATGATCCCTACGAAAAGCAACACCACGATGATGCCTGCCACAACATACTTGATCCGACTCGGCTTGCCGGTTGCCGCACTCGACGCGCTCTCCGCCGCGGAGGAATAGCGTTTTTCGACCCAACGCACTCCAAGCCAACTCAAAATACCGAACAGGATCACACCGGCTTCCAGAATCCAAATTTGCTCCAAGGTTGTTGTCATTCCGGAGGTTTGCCCAAAGGACGCCAATGCGTCGAGCAGGGATTTGATTGCAAACGCCAGCCAGAACCAGCGCGACTGCAATTTGGCGACTCCGAAAAAGATCAGGACATTGCAAAAGATGTGGACCCAAATCGTGAAAAAGCGCTCGACAATGGGCGCGATGGCAAAGAGTGGATTATTCAGCATGGCAAGTTGAGCCAGTGCAGCTGGTGGCATCGACTGAGGCGCGAGCATGATCGCCGACACGGATGCGAGCGAACCCAATCCCGTTAAAAGCGCCTCGACCGCGCCAAAACCGATACCGAACGCAAGCGCGCGGTTCCAGTCCACGCGGCCCAAGCGCGTATAACGCATGACGAGCCAGACCATCAGCACTTCGGTCAAGCCGGTCAGCAGCCCGACGTAAAGATCAAATAGCCCGACCCCGATGCCGCCGGGCAGCGCGCCCGTCAACGCGGCAAAGATTTCCGGATTAAGCGGGATTGCCAGCGCGAATTTGATCGCGACCGTGACGACCCATGCCAACGCGCCAAGCCCAAGATATGCCCAGCCCAGATGTCGCCAAGCCGCGTAAGCAATGAATCCAAGTGCAACCAAAATCATGCCTGCACCGCCGAGTAGCACCATAGGAGAAAGTGTGACTGTATTCATGTGATTCATCCTTCGACTTCGAATCTATTATCGTCGCGTTTGAGATTTCCGGCATCCGAAACCAAATGAATCTTTCTCTCATTCATTCGTGGTAGATCCGTTTACGTCATTTGTGGCAGAGCGTGTAGTGCCTCGCAGCAGGATACCAACATCCGATTGTTTTTGTCAATCCAACTGCCGCGGCGCAGCGTTAATCTCATGGAGCACAGATGGCAACGCCGCAGCGCTCAGTCATAGTGCTTGACCAAGGGCCAAAGCCGCGCGAGGTCGATCGGGATCATCGGGTTGGATACGACGATGATGGGCAGGTCCTGCTCGTAGGGCACGCAGTACTGACACTTGTGTGTGGCGGCGACCACGATGTTGGCGTACGTGCCCTTAAAGTCAGCGGGCGAAGACCCAACGGCGATGAGTACCTGGCCCGTGCACGTGCCCGGTCCCCACAGGTAATAGTTGTTATGACCGCTGATGACCGGCGGGAGGCGACCGGGCGCGGCAAGCTGCTGGAGCGCGCCGGCTTCACCATAGTTGCTGGTGAACACACATGCCTGCGCGCGCTGCGCGGGCGGTAGACCGGCATAGACCTGCTCCACGGTCTGGGTGAGCATATCCCAGCCAAGGCGATCGCTGAGCGGCTGCGTCAAAGACCCATAGGCGTGTACGACCGCGGCAGGCGGCAGGATGGGCATGACATCCGGCGCCAGCAGTATTCCGGCGAGCGCAAGCACGGCGACATACACGGGCTTGATCCAGGCGAGCCGCGGTCGCAGTGCCCATCGCTCGAAAACCACTGCTCCAGCCGCGAATAGGATGGGATAGGCGGGAGCCGGAAAGTACGGCTTGGTGCCGATGAGGGTGAGCACTAGATAGACGAAGACGAACGTCCAGCCCAGCAGACGATAGCGCACGCCGGTCCTGCGGAAGTAGAAGACCAGACCGGCGACAGCCAAGGGCACGGCGATCGGATTCATCAGCCCGATCTGCGTGGAGAAGAAAGCCAGCGGGCTGGCGCCGATGCCGCCATAGTGGCGCCAAAAGTCCACGGTGGGCAAGCCATTGACGGCGTTCCAGATGAGGTCGGGCAGCAGTCCCAAGAAGGCGATGCCGCCTCCTAACCATAGCCACGGTGTGCGCAGGTAGCGGCGCTCGGGCGTGACCAGCAGCGCCAAGACTAGCGCAAAGCCGAAGAAGAGCACGGTGAGTTTGGTCAGGAGAGCGATCGCGGCGACCAGCCCGACGAGCAGCCACAAGCGGGGCGCATCGCGGCGCAATAGCCGCACCACGATGAGACTGGCAAGCGCCCACCAGAGTTGATCGAGCACATCCATGGAGAAGATTGACCCGGTTGCCATGAAGACCACGGCGAACAGGGCGGCGACGCCAGCCACGAGTTGCGCCACCCTGCCACCGCCCAGCTCGCGCGCCATGAGTCCCGTGACGACGATGATCGCAGCGCAGGCGAGCGCCGGGATGATGTGGATCGCGACCAGACTGTCGCCAATAGTGACGTGCAGAAGCGCGGCAAGCCAGCCCATCAGTAGCGGCTGATCGACGTAGCCGAGCTGGAGGTGCCTGCCATCGGCGATGTAGTAAAGCTCGTCACGAAAGTACCCGTAGTTCCCGGCGACGAGCATGTGGGCTACAAAAGACGTCCCGGCGAGCGCCAACAATGTTTTCAGTGCGACTGATTTTTCTTCCACATTGATTTTTGATTGCATGATAAGCAGCGACCGTTGGAGTGCTACTGGCTGGGTTGCCAGCCGCTTAGTGGTGTTAGTTGTATCTGCTTCGAAAGATCATAGGCGGTCGACAGGTCACTGTCGCTGTAGACGAGGATGCGCCCGATGACGAGCACGGAATTATTTGGCGAAGATATCTGCTTCATTCCTGGCGGCACCGTTCCCTGCCACCCCGGACCGGTAACGAGATAGTCGCCCGCGCTGGTGCCGGTGGTGCGTTTGCCGACGTAGGCAAAATTTGTGTTTTTCGACGGATCTGTGAACTGCACGCTGTAGTAGCGGCTGGAAAAGTCCGGCACATGCAAGATTTGCGCTCCTTTGCCGAGGTCTAACCAGCCGAGCGTAAGGAGCGTATCGCGATTCACGCCAGAAGTCGCCACTTTTGGAGCCGAGGCGGGCAGGCTGAACGGGTCTGCAAAAAACGCTTGGGGTTCGGTGTAAAGCGTATTGACCGGAATGGGGCCGTCGCCGAACCCTTTCACGAGAATCGCTCTCTTGAATACATACAGAAGCATGCGCGGCCAAAAGTAAATGGCAAGGACCCATGCGACGATCGCGATCAAACCGAATATAAGTAAATGTTCGTATTCAATGATTTGCATAAAAATTTGCTACCGCCTTAAACGCTTCCTTCGGCTCCCATGTCATATCGGGATAGGTCGTGCCGTGTTTTCCGCCCTCGTAGCTTTTCACCAAGCTGTGACTATTCATATCGAAATCGTTGCGAGGATTGTCGCTATACGGAGCGGTCGGCGAAACGAACGCATAAATGAATGCGCCATCAACGCCTGCATGGTCGAGCGTTTCGAGTTGTTCTACGAGCGCCCGCGCCTGTCCCGCTTCGTCGCGTTCCCAGTTACCCTCTTTTAACTTCATTCGCGGTGGAGCCAACTGCACCCCGAAAAACGACGAGAGGGCTTCGTTCAGAAGGTAGCTAGCAATCACGGACGGGCCCGGCTTGTCGAGGTCGCGGAGGTCTCCCGCCATGCCTTCGGTAGAAGTTGCGGCTCCTTTGTACGTTCGGAAGCCAAACTCGGTGATGACGACTGGCTTCCCGTGAGCGAATGACGGCTTGAGCATCTCGACGTACTGGTCTTTGATTTTGACGCTCCAGTAATGGTCTACTCCAACAAAATCAAAGAGTTTCCAATCAACCGCTTCCCATACGAGAGACGCATACGTTACCTTGCCGCGAAAAACCCTTCGGACGGATTCGTTTGCTTTCGTAAGCCAATCGTTCATGAGCAGATTATACTTTCCCGTCTTCCAGTCCGCGGGATTTTTCATGATGCCACCCATCCGCTCCATGACGTTCCTGCCGGGCAGGATGCCCTGCATGAAAAGCGTGATTTCCGAACCGACAAGGAAAACCAACTTGTCAGGCCATTGCGTTCGTAGCTTTTCAGCTGCAGTCGCCGCCCTGGTTATATAGGCAAGCGTCTCATCTTGGCTCTTATCCCACATTTCAGGCGACAGCCATGCTTCAAGTCCGAGTTTTAAGGCGCACTCGCTGGCTGTCATGAGTCGCCCAATGTCGAAGCCACAGATTCGGACAGCGTTGCAATGCAGATCGTTTTTAATGATCTCCTGTTCGCGGTACACAACTTTGGGGTCGAACACGGGCCGCCAATTGCCTCCCATAACGCGGCCGACATCATAACTGACTCCTTTTATTTTCATAGTTGGTATCGATTAATTTCGACGATCGGCGGCACCTTGTACGTGCCGTCGAGAATGGCTTCTCCGGGCACGTACACACGCAGCCAGAGTATGAAGTTACCCGTTGGCGCGGGCAGCCAGTTATATTCATGACCCGCTGGAGCAGTGTTCTGGATGTAGATGTCGACCGAGCCGTCGGCGTTCGGTACGAGCCCCGAGCGATCGCTCACGCTGTACCGCTTGATCGTATTTGGCACAAAGTGATTTTTCGCATCACCCATTGTGAGCGACCAGAATGCATTGTTCGGCGGAAGTTGTCCTGCCGGAAAGTGCATGATGTAGTTGTGCACTCCGGAGAGCTCATGGCCCGCGCCATCTGTGTTCGCCCACCAATACATCGCCTCTTGCGGTACGTTCACCGGTCCTGGAAATAACTGGGCGTGCGCGGCTCGTAGCAACATGCCGTTTGAGGGCTCGCCTAATCCGAACATGGTGATCCAGCCGTTGACCTTCGTCGCTTTGATCCTCGCGTAAACTTGGGCCGTGACGAACGCCAGCCCGAAACCGATGAGAATGCCTTGCAGTACATCGCTCTGCACGGTTCTCGTACTCAAATCAGTAAAGAAGAGCAAACGGACGATGAAATAGGCGCATACCACGCCGACGAGTGTCGCCAGATAAGTGTATGTTCTGCTCATATTTTTATTTTATCACCTTTGGCTTAGCGGCGCGAGTTGTATCTGCTTCGAAAGATTATAGGCGGCTGATACGTCGCTGTCGTTGTCGACGAGCACGCGCCCAAGAACGAGTACCGAATTGTTCGGCGAGGATATTTGTCTCATTCCTTGTGGCACGATTCCTTTCCAAGCCGGCCCCGTGATGAGGCAGTCGCCAGCCCCGGTACCGGTGACGCGCGTGCCGACGTAGGCGAAGTCGACGTCAAACGGGTCAGTGAACTGTACGCTGTAGTAGCGACCGGAGAAGTCCGGCACATGCAAGACGAGCGGTCCCTTACTCAAGTCGAGCCAACCAACCGTAAGGAGCGTGTCATGGCTCACGCCAACTGTCATCAGATTAGAACCCGAGGTGGACTGCGCAGCGAGGGGCTCCGCAAAGAGCGTTTCGGGCTCCGTATAGAGCGTATTGATCGGGACGGAGCCCTCGCCGAATCCTTGTTCGACGATCGCTTTTTTGTAGATGTCGTTCACGAATTTCACGCCTCGCGCCGCAGCGTGGGAGCCAAGGGAGAGTTTGCGCACCTCTGCCATGCCAAGTTTTCGTTTCCCTTGCGCCCAAGCCCTGATTGCTTCCACTGCCTCACGCGGGCGCTTATCATTCGGATTCTCTTTCTCAAAAAGCGGGAGGAGTCGTTCGACTTCATTGGCCGCCTTAAGTCCAAGCATTCTATGGTAGTAAGAATCTCGCCAAAACTTACTATCTCTAGTTTTCAAATTTTTGTTGTTCATACTCGAATTAATTAATCTGGATGACCGGCGGCACCTTGTACTCGCCGTCGAGAATGGCTTGACCGGGCAGGTATACGCGCAGCCAGAGTATGAAATTCCCCGAGGGCGCAGGCAGCCAGTTGGATTCATGATCTGCCGGGTCGACGTTCTGGATGCAGATGTCGACGGAACCGTCGGCATTCGGTACGAGTCCAGAGCGGTCGCTCACGCTGTACCGATTAATCGGATTCGGCACAAAGTGATTTTTCGCATCGCCCATCGTCAGCGACCAGAATGCATTGTTGGGCGGGAGCTGTCCTGCCGGGAGATGCAGGATGTAGTCGTGCGCTCCGGAGAGCGTTTGACCCGTGCCATCTTTCTTCGTCGTCCAGTACATTGCCTCTTGCGGCACATTTATCGGGCCCAAAAATACAACGCCGCACGCGGCGCGCAAAAAGATGCCGTCGCTGGGCTCGCCGCATCCATACATGGTGACCCAGCCGTTGACTCCTGTGGCGTAGGCGATCGGGACGATTATCAGTACCGTAACGAACGCCAGCCCGGCGCCGATGAGGATGCCTTGCACGACATCCAAGACGATAGTTCTCCTCCACAAAAAAGACAGGTTTGCCATTCTTTAATTATAATGTACTACCACACGAAGGGTATGAGCCGTTTCGTCCGCGCCTGGTAGACTGGGTAGGTGTCGGGAAAATTTTTTTTGCAGAAGCGCTTCTTCATCGCGTATGGCAAACGCTAGAAAGTATACGAGCGACCACGCGAAGACGACGAACCACCACCAGATAACGAACCCCGAGCCAACGAGCGCAGTCAAGATTCCTGCGTAGATGGGGTGGCGTATATACGCGTAGGGGCCAGTCGTCACGAGCGTTGGGTGTTCTTTAACTACCTGGGGCATCCCCCAGTTGCGTCCCAGATATACTCTGGCCCAAATGGCGAGTACAATACCCAGCGCCGCCAGAATGAGCCCCACGATGTTGAGCATGGGAATGGGCACCGCGCCAGTAATGTAGAGAGAGCCCCACAGAAGATTGACGAGCACGATAACGCTCGCAACGATACCTACGCGCCACCATACACCGTCCCACGAGCGGCGTACAGTGCGCTTGGCTCCTAGTGCGCCAACGAACCATACTGCGATGAAAACGGCCCACAAACCGCCAAGTATTATCCAATAAGCGTACATGGTCTTATTTTAGCAGTTTATCCGCCAACACGCCACCGATGATGCCCTGCACGACATCCGAAACTATGTTTCTCCTGAGTAGAAAGGCGAATATTCTGGCAGCTCGGCTGGAAGATTGTGAATGGCTGATGATCAGAACGCGATATTCCCATTACGTTTGTTCAGCCATCCTCTTACTTCAACTGGATTTCGTCGGGTTCTCCGTGCCTTTCGCCAGCGCGGTCATGCCACTTAATCCGCCCAATCCCATCGTTTCTACCGCGGAGGAGGGAACAATGACCAGCGCGCCCTTTGCCTTTAGTCCTTCGAAAAGCATGTTCATCGCGCGCAGGTGGAGCGCGGTCTCATTCGAGCCATAGACTTCTGCTGCGGCGCGAAACGACTCGGCGATTTGTCTCTCCGATTCACCGAGGATCACGCGCGCCTGCCGCTCGCGCTCGGCTTGCGCCTGCCGGCTCATCGCGTCTTCGAGCGCCGCCGGAATCACGACATCGCGTATCTCCACCGACTGCACCGTCACGCCCCACGGCGTCGTGCGCTGATCGATGATCTTTTGCAGTTCGAGATCGATCTTGTCGCGGCCGACCAGGATGTCTGCCAACAGCATCTTGCCGATGATGTCGCGCAGCGCCGTCTGCGCCGCCCACGCAATCGCGTCGCGATAATTCTCCACTTCGAGCGCGGCTTTCTGCGCGTCCCAAACGACCCAGAACAACACGGCGTCCACGTCGATCGGGACGGTGTCCATCGTCAGAGTTTTTTCCGCGCTGAACGACGTGACCATCACGCGCTGATCGATCCACGCCGAAATCGAATCGACGATGGGAATGATCCAGAACATCCCTGGACCGGCGAGTCCACGGAATTTCCCGAAGCGAAGCACGATTGCCTTTTCCCACTGGTTAGCAATCTTGAGCGCGAACATCAGTACAATGCCGACTACAACCGAAAGCAGTAGCCAAACTGGCACCTGGCTCTTCTCGAATTGTCCGGTGCGTGCGCTTGCCGCAAAGCCCACTAACAGCATGATGAAAAAGGCTGCCAGCGCCACTGGATTGGTCTGCTTCAAGTCCAGCATCGACGATTTGCGCTTGAAAAGATCGAGCTTGTCTGCCATTTTGATTCCTCCTATGATTTCTTCATGCGCACCCAGCGAGCGAGTTGCGCGTCGAACACTTCTTTGATTTCGTCGGTCGCGTATCCCAGACTGAGCGCTTTGGTCACTGCGCTGTCCATCATCGCTTTCAATTGCTCTTGGCGGACGCGCGTCAGGTGCGCGTCGTCTGGATGTTCGCGCACGTACGTCCCGCGCCCTTGTTGAGTCGTAATCACGCCGTCACCATCCAGTGAATCGTATGCCCTTGCCACCGTATTGGGGTTGATACGCAGATTGGTTGCCAACTCGCGGACGGTCAACAGTTGCTCGCCCGGTTTCAGCCGTCCGGTCGCGACCTGATGCTTGATCGCGTGGACGATCTGCAGGTAGATCGGGACCGCGCTGTCCGGATCGATACGAATCTCCATTGCCGTCTCCATAATTGTACTAATAGAACTAGTACAATTATACACCGACTGGCGGCAGTTGTCAATCGTTGGCGATAACCCACAAGTTGAATGAGCGGTACGTCGAATGCTTTGCCGTTGAACGAGACGATCACGTCGAGTGGCTGTAAGAGTTCCGTCAGCGCGGCAAGCCGGGCAGGCTCTTCGATGGGGTCGCGCATAAAAAACTGCGTGAGGCGGAACGCGTCGCCATCATACCGCCCGATGCCGAAGAGGAACGCGAACGTGCCGGTGCCACCCGCGAGTCCGGTCGTTTCGGTGTCGAGGAAGACAAAGCTGTTCGGCGCGCACGCGGCGATGCGTTCCTCGCACGCCCAGTCGGCAATCGTTTGCAGCGACTCCTTGCGCCGGTGGAAAAACAAAAAGAGCGCGCGAGGGTGAGACGCGCGCTCAGAGAGTGATTTGAAATTGATTTTGGGCGATTGAAATCGTTGCACTTGATGGCAAACCCGACCTTCGTCGGTTCAAAATCAATCGGCGCAGGACGATTTGGCTATGTGTAGACGCGGTTTTCAACCACCATTCTCTCAGGTGATTTTACTTACGCCGCGTGAGTGGATTCGCGATCTTGAATTTCCAGTATGGACTGCCATAGCGCGTGAATTCGGAATCGAATTGCATTCCGACTTTTTCCGCCACACGGCGCGATGCGATATTGCCAACTCGAATGAGACTGATCAGGTGGGGGAGACCCAGTGTTTGAAACGCGTAATCGCGGACGGCGCTGGCGGCTTCAGTCGCATAACCTTGATGCCAATACTCGCTGCGAAAGTCATAGCCGAGTTCAGCGACCGGTGTGTTATCGACCTCCATCAATTCCAATCCGCAATCGCCGATCAACACACCACTCGTTTTAAGAATGACCGAGAATAATCCATATCCGTGGTGGGCTTGATGTTCGAGATTGCGATGCAGCCATTCTTCCATCTGGCGACGGTCGAACAATTCGCCGCCGAAAGATGCCATCACCTTTCGATCGATGAAGATGAGCAGAAGAGCATCGAGGTCAGCCGCTTGCATCGAGCGCAGTAAGAGCCGAGGCGTTTCAATTGCCGTTTGGTTATCGACGCTATTTGGTTTGATCAGCATACTCCCACCAACCGAACGTGGCGGCGATTCCGACGATGCTCGTTAGAATTACAATCACGAAACTGACCGCGCCAAGCGCTTCGCCTTGTGAATACAAAACGGGTATCGCCCACGGAAAATATTCCCCGCGTCCGGTGACATTGCTCACCTGCGCCAGCGCCATCACCAGAATCATGATGCCGATGGGCGGCAAATAACCGTGCCCCGCGCTGGCAAAGAACCCAATTGGCGTCACGAGCGCGATGGTCAATAGCGCGGTCATCGCAATCGTGAGGCCGCCGCGGAGAAAAATACCGACGGGAACTTGCTCAAGCCCAACCAGCGTGCCAACGACGAGACCGAGGAGGCAAATCAGCACGATCAGCGCGGCGGACCATACCGCGACGACGATGAACTTGGCAAACACGATTGCCGAGCGCGAGGTAGGCAGCGCGAGCAGGTCTTTGACCGTGCGATCCGAATACTCGCGACCGAATACCCAACTGACGATGAGACCGAACAGGATGATGCCACCCGCGCCCGTCGCCAGCGCCAGAAACTTGATGTAGGTTTGCCAATCCGCCGTCCCCATCGTAATCTGCGCCTTCGTGGTGATCAACCCAGCCCGCCGCGCCATTTCCGGGTCTCGCAGAACGACCATAAAGAAACCCAGCATTAGCGGAACCATCGAATATCCAAGCGCCGTGAGCACAGGCATTCGAGACCGGCGGGCTTTGAGCATCTCGACCCAGATGGCTTGAGCGATGTTGTTCATTTCGAATTGCCTCCGTCTGCACCGACGAGTCGCAGAAAGTAATGCTCAAGGTCTTCTTGTTCGATGTTGAGCATCGTCGGCGCGTGACCGGCGTTGACCAGTCGAGTCGCAATATCATCTG
>DAIDTM010000195.1 GCA_027457205.1 Anaerolineae bacterium
TTTTTATCCTCTCTGCGCGTGGTACGCTTCTCTCTTTTTGGGGACTGCTGTCCGCATCGGCTCTTCGACTCCTTCGGTCAAGCCGGCAAACTCGCGCAACTGCCGGCGCAGCCGCGCCGCCGGCGTCACGCCATTGTTGACGTGCCGCGGCTGCCCCTGCGCGTCGATGATGAACGTCGTCGGTACGGACAGAACGCCCCAAGAATTTGCCAGATCGGCGCGCTGGGATGCATCCACCTTGATAATTCGCAGACGGTCGCCGAACTGTTCGCGCAGTTCCTCGATTGCCGGTCCCTGAATCGTTCGACACGGGACGCAATCGGGCGTCGTAAAGTACAAGATGGCAGGCACACCCGCGCCCAGTTCAAGTTCGGCTGATTTGCCGCGGTGCGCGGCGCGGCGGAGCAGGTACAGCCGCAGTTTGGTCGACGCAAGATACAACGAAACGCCTGCCAACACGATCAGCCCGGCGATGCCGAAACGAATGAGAATTTCCATCAGCTTGTCCTTCCGGACGGGCGCATACCGGGGAATGTGCCCGGCAGCGGCTGCGCGCCAAAGCCCGGCACATGCAAGCGGCTCAACCAGTAGTAGACGAAGCAACCCGCGCAAAAGCCGACGAACAAGTTCAGCGCGGCGAGCGCGATGACCAGCCACGCGAGCGCCCAGCCCACGATGGAGTTACCGAGCACGAACGCGATGATCCCGATGACCAGCACCGATCCGCCCATTCCTTGCGCGAACACGTGCGGCTGCGGATTATCCGAAATCACGTCCGGCTTGACGATGCCGCGCGGCTTGAGCAGCCCCGCGTAAATCGGCTTGAATCCCGGCTGGCGCAGCGCCGTGCCGACCAGCATGATCAGCGCGACCAGCGCGACGAACCATGGAACATTGACGACAAAGGCGACGAGCAACAAGGTAATGATCGCGGCTTGGTTGACGCGGAGCGCCGAGTGATCTACCTGACGTATTGGGTCGTTCATTTCGTTCTCCTTCTAAAATAAAAACTCATCGCCGGATGTTTGGCGATGAGTTTCCAGAATTTCTGCAACGAAAACTAATCCCGCGCGCTGTCTCCTCCAAGAAGCGGTTACGCAAGTGGCTGGAATCGAAACCTTCTGCGACTGGAACGGCTCATCGCTAAGAACACGGATCGCGCCGCCGATGAGCGCGCGGCAAACAACGCACGCCCTCAAGACGACGCGCGGCTACAGAAGCATTGCAGCGGGGACGTTATCGAATCACGCAAGGCAGAGTTGCAGAAAACGATTGGATCCATTTCATTCACATTCTATACTCGATCGCGCGTTTGTCAATCAAGAATCCGTTAAAACGCGGCTATCCTTACAAATTATTTACGCGCATCTTCACGGCTGCGCGGTCAGCAGGTTCAGCGTATGGGTGATCGTTTGCTCGCCGCTCAAACCGAACGCCGTGGAGACCACACTTCCGCGCCGATCGATGAACGCGAACGCCGGCACGCCGCGCACGTTGTATTTTGCCATGAGCGGCTGCGTAGCGGGCAGCTCGGTATCGATGTAGATAAATTTCACGCGCCCATCGTACTGTCGGTCGAGCACGCCGATCTCGCCCCGGATGATTCGGCAGCTCATGCAATAATCCGAGTAGAACTCGACGAGCGCCGGCATTGCCAACTTGCCCGCTTCCGCCTCTTGCAGCAGCGCGAAATTGCGCGGCAGCGGTTGCGTCGTTGGTGGATTGGACGCGCACGCGGCAAGCATGACTAGCGCGAGCGCGGCGAATATCGATGCCTTCAACATCGGCAATCCTCATTTGAACGTCGGAGCAAGTTTCAGACTTGCCCCGACAATTCTATTTCATCAACCCGCGCAGCACCGTTTGCAGGATGCCGCCGTTCTTGTAATAGTCCACATCGACCGGCGTATCGAGCCGCGCGATGGTTTTGAATTCCGTTTTGCGACCGCCTTCGCCGGTCGCGACGACTTTGAGTTCTTGGCGCGGCTTGATGCTGTCGGAAATGCCCAGAACGTCGTACACCTCGCGCCCCGTCAAGCCCAGCGATTCCGCGTTCTCGCCCGGCATGAACTGCAGCGGCAACACGCCCATACCGACGAGATTCGCGCGGTGGATCCGCTCGAACGAAACCGCGATCACCGCCTTGACGCCGAGCAGCGCGGGACCCTTCGCCGCCCAATCGCGTGACGAGCCGGTGCCGTACTCTTTGCCGGCGATGACGATGAGCGGGACTCCCGCGCGTTGGTACTTCATCGCGGCATCATAGATTGGCATCTTCTCGCCGTCTGGGAAATGAACGGTGTATCCGCCCTCTTCCCCGCCGAGCATCAGGTTTTTGATGCGAATGTTGGCGAACGTGCCGCGCATCATCACTTGGTGATTGCCGCGCCGCGTGCCGTACTGATTGAAATCTTTCGGATCGACGCCGTTCTCGATCAGGTACTTGGCGGCTGGCGAGTTTTTGGCGATGCCGCCCGCCGGCGAAATGTGATCGGTGGTGATGCCA
>DAIDTM010000196.1 GCA_027457205.1 Anaerolineae bacterium
GGGGACGCTTGTATTTCAGGCGTACCGCACACGCTGCTGTTGGCGTGTGTCGATTGTCCGTGGGGGACAAAATTCGGTGGGCATCGCACAAGTCTTGTTCTGACGAGGGAACTGGACGGGCGACGCTGTGAAAGGAGGCGCGTCCACTAACTTTCGATTCGCATTTTGACACTGTATCGTCACACGAGTTCCTAAGACAGGAGAAAGCAACGATGCAAAAGAAATTCCTCGTCATGCTGGCGGGATTGCTACTGGTGATGGCTTCTCTGGTCATCATTGTGTCCTGCGCTCCCGCCCCCGCCGCGCCCGTGAAAGAAACGGTCGTGGTGCCGCAGACGGTCGTCGTTCCACAGACGGTCGTCGTGGCGGCGCCAACGTCCGCGCCGCAACCCACGGCAGCGCCCGCGGCAACCGCCACGCCGCAACCTCAGCCGCCGGCGGCGGTTTTGAAAATCGTGCCGGTCGCGGCAAATCCGGCTGACCCGAATGTAATGACAGCGACGATCCAAATCATCACGGACACCGTCGTGGGTCCCTCGCCCGCAGTCGTCCAGATGGGTTCGACCGGCTTGACGAATGAACCGGTCGGCGTGCCCGTTCACGTCGCAGCCAGCCCGGCGGATCCGAAGAATACCGGGACGCCGCAATGGACGCTGACCGCGCCGCAGGGTTCCAAAGCCGCGATCAAAAATCCCACTGGCTTGACCACCGAGTTCACGCCGGATGTCGTCGGCGCGTACAAGGTAGACGTCGTTCTAACGAACGCGGCGTTTCCTCAGGGCGGTAGTTCAGCTTCAGTCACCATTCATGCCGGCACCTTCATCGGCTTGACCGCCGGTAACTGCGTCCAGTGCCACAAGACGCAAGCGACCGAGTGGGCAAAGACCGGGCATGCCGCCATCTTCACGACCAACATCGACTCCAGCACTGGCAGTTATTCGCAGACCTGCATCCGCTGTCATACGACGGGCTACTTCCCAGGCGTTTCCAATGGCAACTTTGCGGATGTCCAAGCCAAACTCAACTGGAAGTTCCCAACCGTCAAGCAGATGATAGCCGGCGGCAACTGGGCAGCCGCGCCAGCCGACATCAAGAACATGGCGAACATCCAGTGCGAGGATTGCCATGGACCAGCCAAAGAGCACGTCACGACCGGCGCGCCCGTGATGGCAGCCAGTCTGGACAATGGCGTGTGCAACGTCTGCCACAATGGCGGCGGTCACCATACCATCGGTCAGCAAGTGAGCTACTCGGCGCACTCCGATGCGTCGGCGATGGCGTGGAACTATCCCACCGGACCTGACAACCAAGATTGCGTCCGCTGCCACTCTGGCGCGGGGTACATCACGTTCATCCAGAACCCGACGAACATGGCGGCGTGGGACAACTCCGAGCAGACCGTGGGCTGCTCGACCTGCCACGATCCACACTCGGTTGCGAATCCGCACCAACTGCGCGTCTATGGCAAGCCGGTCCAGGTTCCGTTCGACAATCCAAAAGATGTTGGACTCTCCGCGACCTGCGAAGAGTGCCACAACGGTCGCCAAGTTCCGACGGATGCGCTCAAGGGCAACTTCCCGCACTACTCATCCGCGGCGGAATTCTTGAACGACACCGGCGGCGTGACGTATGGTCAGACGATCAATGATTCGCCGCACGCGCTGCTCGTCGGCGCCGCGCCGATGCCTGATCCGAGCGACCCGTCCGGTAAGACGCTGCTGTTCGGCGGCGACAAGCCCGGTCCGTGCGTCGCGTGCCATATGTACCCGACGACCGACTCGAAAGATCCGAACTTTTTGAAAGTCGGACAGCACTCGTTCAACCTGGTCAGCCCGGACGGCAAGGTCGACTACACCGCGCCGTGCCAGTCGTGCCATGGCAAACTCACGACCTTCAACTTCCCCGCCAAGGCAGACTATTGCGGTACCGGCAAAGTCCAGGGCGTTCAGGACACCGTTCAATGCTTGTTGGGCGTCCTGTGGAAAGCGTTGGAAGCCAAGGGCGTCAAGAAGATTGACTCTGGCTATCCGTACGCTACGCTGCCCAAGGATGCCAGCGGCAACGTCGATCCCAAGATCGCCAACGCGTGGTACAACTATCGCGTGGTCTATGGCGTGATGTGGGGATCGGCGGGTCCTGGCACTCAGGGCGCAGCTCAGGCGATCCACAACTTTGATCGCGCGGTCTCACTGCTGCAACTTTCCTACAAAGACCTCACCGGTCAAGACGTGCCGAACGCAACGTTGATCTACAAGTAAAACGCTTCAGACCTGACAGGTTTTCGCCAAAGACAACCTGTCAGGTCTTTTTTTATCCCCTATGCACTCGCGAGTTTCTGTGCTATAATTATGCCGGATTCGTGACGTAGAAACGCGCCTCATCTTTCACCCCCCAGCGCCCATCGCGCGAAGACTTGTTGAGGAGATGACTAATGTCTGCTGCACCAGAATCACCCAAGTCTAGCCGCACTCCGTGGATCATCGCGGGTGTGCTCGGCTGTCTCGTCATTTGTCTCGCGGTCGCCGTCCTTGCCATTGGTGGGTACGTGCTCTTCGCTCAACCGACGCCGGTCGCGCGCGTCGCGCCAACCAACGTGCCGTTCCCCACTCCTGCTTCCACTCAGCCGACGCTGCCGCCCGCCCCACAAGCGACGGCAACGCTTCCCACTCCTTCCGGGGGACAGCCAACGCTGCCGCCCGCGACGCAATCTTCCGGCGGGCAGCCGACGTTACCGCCCACCGCGCCAACGCAACCGCCCGCGCCGCCGCCCACCACCAAACCGGCAGCGCCGACCGGCAAAATCGCGTTTAGCGTGACGCAGGGCAGTCGTCCCGAAGACCAGTACATCTGGATTATGAACACCGACGGCAGCGGCGCGAAGCAGATTTTGCAGCGCGCGTCCGGACCAACCTTCTCGCCGGATGGCAAACAAATCGCGTACTATCACTGGACGGATGGTATCTTCGTCGTCAATGCCGATGGGAGCGGCGCGCCCGGCAAAAAGATCGTCGGTGACACGAACGTCGGTTTCATCGATTGGTCGCACGACGGTAGATGGATCGCCTTCTCTACCCAGCCGGGCGGACAGGGCAATATTTCAATTGATGCCGTCGCGCCGGATGGAACTGGCAGACGACACATCACCGTAGGTAAAAGCCCCTCCTGGTCGCCAGACGATACGACGATTGCGATGGATTCGTGCGATATGGCGAACCACTGCGGCATTTACAAGACCAGTTCCGCGGGCGGCGGTGGGATGACCACCGTCGTCGCCGATGGCGGAGGATTACCCGACTGGTCGCCGGATGCCAAGCGCATCGTCTATCAAACCAGCATCGATGGTACCGCGCAATTGGTCGTGATCAACGCGGATGGAACCGGTAAAAAGCAATTGACGCAAGGCGCGTCGATGCACGTCGATGCCGTGTGGTCGCCCGACGGCAACTTTATCTTCTATCGATCTCCCGAAAGCGGTACCTGGGGCATCTGGCGGATGAACGCGGATGGTTCTAATCCGGTGAAACTGATCGATAACGTCGCGCCGGTCACTTGGCCCTTTGAACGATTGGCAGTGACCAAGTAAATAGATTGATGGGCTTGCGCGTCGCTGCAAGCCCATTTCGATTTTGGAGGAAACTCAAAATGCGTTCTACGATTTCAGGACTCGTAACCGCACGACGCACTTTGATCGGCGCACTCTTGATCGGGATTTTGCTGACCGTCGCCGCGTGCGGCTCGGCGTCGCCGACGCCTCCGCCCGCGTCGCCGACGCTCGGCGCGCTGTCGCAGTCGACCTCCGCGC
>DAIDTM010000197.1 GCA_027457205.1 Anaerolineae bacterium
CCGACGATCCCGTCGCCGCAAGCGGAAATGCAGGCAAGCGATTTTCGCGCCGGGTTGCTGGGGATTCTGCGGCGCGACGCCAACTACCGCTGGTTTCTTTTCGCGCGGATGCTCTTTCAGTTCGCGACGATGAGTTTCGCCTTTTACACGGTGTACGCGGTGCGCCAGCTCAACCTCGACGATCTGGGCGCCGGTTTGATGACGAGCGTGTTTATGGGCGCGCAGATCATCGCGAACCCGGTGATGGGATGGATTGGCGACCGCGTGAGTCATCGCTTGGTGATGGAAGTGGGCGGGCTGGCGGCGATTGCCAGCGCGCTGTTGGCATGGTGGGCGCCCAGCGCGAATTGGTTTTATCTGGTTTTCATTTGCGCGGGCATTGCCAATGTCGCCGTGTGGACGATCACGATGGCGATGACGATTGACTTTGCGCCGCAGCCGTCTGATCGCCCCGTGTATGTGGGTTTGGCAAATACGCTGGTCGCGCCGAGCGTGATTCTCGCGCAGCTCTTTGGCGGCTGGCTGGCGGACACCGCCTGGTACTCGGCGACGTTTTTCGCGGCAGCGGTCGGCGGAATCATCACGACGCTGATGCTGCATTTGCTCTTGCGCGATCCGCCGCGCGCGACGGGTTGAGGCGGCGCTTGCGATCTTGTCTGTCACAGCCGTTTTTGTGTATAATGGAGTCACACCTTTCATCATGGAGAAATGAAAATGGAGTATCGACATCTGGGTTCATCGGGTTTGCAAGTTTCTGCGCTGTCGCTCGGCGCATGGGTGACGTACGGCGGGCAGGTCGGCGAAGATGCCGCGTACGATTGCATGAAAGCGGCGTACGATGTCGGTGTTAATTTTTTCGATAACGCGGAAGCGTACGCCAAGGGTAATGCCGAGATTGTGATGGGCAATGTCATCAAGAAAGCCGGCTGGAAGCGTTCCGATTTGGTCATCTCGACGAAAATCTTTTGGGGCGGTGAAGGTCCCAACGATACCGGCTTGTCCCGCAAGCACATTATCGAAGGCGCGAACGCGGCGCTCGAGCGCTTGCAGATGGATTACGTCGACCTGGTCTTCTGCCACCGCCCCGATCCGCAAACACCGATCGAAGAGACAGTGCGCGCGATGAATTTTCTGATCGAGCAAGGCAAGGCGTTCTATTGGGGGACGAGTGAATGGAACGCGGCGCAGATCGCGGAAGCGTATGGCGTCGCGCGGCGCGAGCATTTGGTCCCGCCGCAGATGGAACAGCCACAGTACCACATGTTCCACCGCGAGCGCGTGGAAAGGGAATTGACGCATCTGTACCGAGAGATCGGATTGGGGACAACGATCTGGAGTCCGTTGGCGAGCGGCTTGCTCACCGGCAAGTACAACGACGGTATTCCAGCGGGAACGCGCGTGACCATGTCCGGGTACGAATGGCTGCGCGAGGAATTTGAAAAAGAAACGACGCGCCAGAACATCGAGAAGGTCAAACGACTGATGCCGCTTGCCGACGAATTGGGCTGCACGATGGCGCAGCTCGCGCTGGCGTGGTGTCTCAAGAATCCAAACGTCAGCACGGTCATCACCGGCGCGTCCAAACCGCAACAGGTCGTCGAAAATATGAAAGCGCTGGATGTCGTCGCCAAATTAAACGACGACGCGATGGAGCGTATCGAAAAGATTCTGGACAACAAGCCAACGCCGGAACCGGATTATCGATAATGACAACGCCGTTGCTGGTGTCTACCGATTGGCTTGCCGCGCATCTGAACGATCCTAATATTCGCGTCGTCGATGTGCGCTGGTATTTGCTGGAGAAGGACAAGGTTGGTCGGGAGGAATATCTGCGCGGACATATCCCCGGCGCGATTTTTCTCGACGTGGATGCCGATCTCGCCTCGCCAGTCGGGCATGGACCGGGACGCCATCCTCTGCCGCGCCTCGACGCGTTCGCTGAAACGATGGCGCGCGCCGGCGTTGGCGCGGATACGCACGTGATCGCGTACGACGACAAGGGCGGAGCAGTTGCGGCGCGGTTGTGGTGGCTGTTGCGTTACGCGGGACACGACCGCGTCTCGCTGCTCGACGGCGGCATCACGCCATGGATGGCAGAAAGTCGTCCGCTGCAGACGGAGGTGCCGACATTTCAGCGCGCGTCGTTTGTCGCGCAGCCGCATCCGGATTGGCGCGTTGGATTCCAGACGGTCGACGCGTTGCGGAACGATCCAAAAGCGTTGCTGCTCGACGTGCGCCTGCCAGAACGCTACGCCGGCAAGTTCGAGCCGCTCGATCCGCGCGCGGGACACGTACCGGGCGCAAAGAGCGCGCCGCTTGCCGGCAATCTGCGCTCGGTGGACGACCTGCGCTTTCTCGACCCCGCCGCGCTGCGCGAACGATTTAACCAGTTGGGCGCCAACGACGCCGAGCGCATCGTTGTCTACTGCGGCAGCGGCGTCAACGCGTGTCAAACGATCTTCGCGCTGCAGCTCGCCGGCATCGATGGCGCGTTGTTGTACGAGGGATCGTGGAGCGATTGGAGCCGCACGCCCGGCGCGCCGATTGCGGTGGGGAAGGAATAAGATGTGAGGCGTGAAGCGTGATTCACGTCCAACGTTTCACGCATTACGAGAACTGGGAAATATGGCGCATTCATCTGCCAACGTCGTCATCTGCGGCGCAGGGATTGCCGGCATTAGCGCCGCGTACCATCTAGCCGTCAAGCACGGCGTCAAGAACGTGGTGCTCGTGGACGAGCGCACGCCGCTTTCGCTCACGAGTGATAAATCGACCGAGTGCTACCGCAATTGGTGGCCCGGTCCCGGCGATGCGATGGTCGCGCTGATGAATCGGAGCATTGACATCATCGAAGACCTGGCGCGCGCGAGTGACAACCTCTTCCACCTCAATCGCCGTGGTTATCTGTACGCCACTGCCGACCCCGCGCGTGTCGATGATCTGCGTCGCGCCGGCGAGGAAGCAGCAACGCTGGGCGCGGGCGCGCTGCGCGTTCATACGAACGGCTCGGCGTACGTTCCCTCGCCGGTGGAGGGTTTCGAGAATCAGCCCGATGGCGCGGACTTGATTCTCGATCCACATACGATCCGCAAATATTTTCCTTACCTATCCGAGCGTACGGTCGCGGCGTTGCACGCGCGGCGCTGCGGCTGGTTGAGCGCGCAGCAGTTGGGGATGTATATGCTGGAGCGCGCGAAAGAGCGCGGCGTCAACTTCGTCGACGCGCGCGTCGAAGCAGTCGATACCACCGGCGGACGCGTGCGTGCGGTACAGCTGAACAATGGCGCAACCGTGACGGCTGACCATTTCGTGATTGCCGCGGGACCGTTCTTGAAGCAGGTCGGCAAGATGCTTGGCGTCGATCTGCCGGTGTTCAGTGAATTGCACATCAAGGTCGCTTTTCGAGATGATGCGCGCGTGTTTCCGCGTAACGCGCCGCTGCTCATCTGGCTCGATTCACAGCGCCTGCCGTGGACGGAAGACGAGCGCGCCGTGTTTGCGGAATCCGAAGAGACGCGCGCGTTGCTGAACGAATTTCCGTCCGGCGTCCACGCGCGTCCGGAAGGCGGCGCGGCAAGTCCGATGTTCCTGGTGTTGTGGACGTACCATACGAAACACGTGGAGCCCGCGCTGCCGATTCGCTTCGAGCCGCATTATCCGGAGATTGCCCTGCGTGGTTTAACGACGATGCTGCCGGGATTAAAGTCGTATTTCGGCAAGCTGCCGCGTCTGACGATGGACGGCGGTTATTACACCAAGACGCAGGAGAATCGCCCGTTGATTGGACGATTGCCGGTACCGGGCGCGTACGTTATCGCCGCGCTGTCGGGCTATGGCATCATGGCGTCTTGCGCGGCAGGCGAACTGCTCGCGGCTCATGTGACCGGCGGTCCATTGCCGGCGTACGCGCCGGCGTTCGCACTGGAGCGCTATGCCGATCCGCATTATCAGGAATTGCTGAAAAACTGGGGAGCATCGGGACAACTTTGATTTTCTTGCCTCCGCTGTCACCGACGGGGAGGGAAAGGATTACTTGGCTGTGACTACATCGCAAATCCGAATCGTCACTGACACGACGGCGACCTTGCCCGCCGGCTACGCCGCAGCGCACGCGATCCAAGTCATTCCGCAGATCATCCTCTTTGGAAAGGAGAGTTTCCGAGAGGACGTCGATCTCACGTACGATGAGTTTGTACGCCGACTGAAGACATCGCCGCAGTTACCCAAGACCGCCGCTCCAGAGGTTGGCGATATGATCGAGGCGTACCGTTGTCAGTTGGACGCCGCGCGCACGGTTATTTCGATTCATCCGTCCGCCGAGGTGAGCGGTACGATTCGCACCGCGGAGACGGCGAAGAAAGAAACATTTCCCAACGCGGATATTCGGATTATCGATACGCGGACGATCGCCGGCAACCTGGCGAGTATGGTAATGGCAGCGACAGAGTGGGCAGAAGATGGAATGAGCGCGGACGAGATTATGAGTCGATTGAATGCGCTGGTCTTGCGCGGGCGGACGTACTTTCTGGTGGCGACGCTGGAGTATTTGCAGAAGGGTGGGCGCATCGGCGGCGCGTCGGCGTTGATCGGCGGCGTGCTTCAGATCAAACCGATCCTGGAAATAAAACACGGCCGCGTCGAAGCATTCGAAAAAGTGCGGACGTATCGTCAAGCGTTGGCGCGCCTGAAGCAACTCGTGATGGAGGAATGTCCACGCGCGCCTGAAGCGCGCTTGTCGGTGATGCACGCCGACGATCTCGACGCGGCGCGGCGACTTGCCTCTGATCTGGCGCGCGCGCTGGCGATTGACGACATTCCAATCTACGGCATGGGCGCTGCCATCACCACACACGCCGGACCCGGCGCGCTGGCGGTGGGATTCTTTATGTGACTTGCCTCTTGTTTTCTTTCCTCGTTTGCGGTCCGGTCGTTGCTGAGGGATGATGCGCTACGCAGTCATCTTCACACGATGTTTGGCAAGCGCGCTCAACGCAATCTCGTCGCTTGGAAAAACCCGCGGCAGCGAAAAGTAAAACGCAGTTCCTTGATGGCTTGCGCTCTCAAGCCAGATCTTGCCGTCGTGCAGTTCCACGAGCGCCTTTGCCACGGCAAGCCCCAACCCCATTCCATTATACTGCCGCGTCAGCGGATTAGCGCCCTGATAAAAGCGATCGAAGATATGTGGTTGTTCCTCCGGCGGAATGCCGATACCAACGTCTCGTACACTGACGACGATGCTTGACGGCTGCGCCTGCGCCTCAATCGTTATCGTCCCGCCCGTGGGCGAGTATTTGATCGAGTTGGCAAACAGCTGGGTGAGGATCAGCGCCAGCCGCTCCCGGTCCGCATAGACGTGCAAGTGAGGTCCCAGAATCGTCAGAACGGTCAACTCTTTTTCGCGAATCTCGTTCTGCCGGCTATCGATGATGTGTTGAACGGCGTCTGCCAGCGACGTGGCTTCGCGTCGAAGCGTCAACTCGCCGGCGTCGACTTGTTGCAAGGTGATGATGGCATCGACCGTGTTTTTGAGCTGCCACGCATGACCGACGATGATGCTGGCGTATGCTTGAACATCACTCTCTTCACAGCCGGAGAGAAGTTTGGCATAGCCGAGTAGGATGGCTAGCGGGTTGCGTAGCTCGTGCGCCGCTAGCGCGATGAAACTGCGCTTCATCTCGTCCAACCGGCGCAGTTCCATCTGGGCGCGTTTTAACTCTTCGCGCAGTTCGGCATTTTCAGTTTTCAGGTCTCGGGCGATTATGTTCATTTTAGCCCATCGATTCTAGCGAGTCCGATTGACGACTGATCGAATGGCTATGTGACCAGCGCAGAGAGGGGACTCGCAAGCCGCGCGGGTTCTTTTGGCGCGCCGGATTCTTCGTGAGCGGCAGCGTATTTGTGCGTTGGCAAGCTCAGCGCCGGCGGCTCAACTTGTTTTTGCTGCTTCAAAATCCATCGGTGCAATTGACTGGCAAATTGTTCCAACGTTTCGGCATAGATCGCCATCACGGCATCCGTCTCTTCGCGTGTTAGATCGAAACTCTGGATCACGCTGCGGCGCGAGCCATTGAGCAGCGCGTGACGGAAGCCGACATCGATCACTGCGGTGCCGACCAACGCCTGAAGGGATTCGTAAGCCATCTTAGACTCCTTCCTACGGGTATAGAATCAAGCGAGTCACGTTGTAGCGCGCGTCACTCGCATGCCACTTTGTACAAGCCAGAATATTCCCAGCGCAATCAGCGCATCGCCGATACTGAAAACGCTAGGGATCGGAAAAGGCGGCGGCAAGACAAAAATGTCCGACAGCCACCAAGCCACCGTCGCGTCGCGCGTCAGGATGATATCCTTGGTGGCAAGGACGCGCGCGCCGGCTTCCGTACCGAGGGCGGTGTGTGCAAATCCTGCTTGCGTCAGCGCCTCCAGCGTGATCGGCATATAGCCGCCGTTTAGAATCATCACGCTAAAATTGCTGAGCAGCCCTACGCCAATCAGCCAGACGCCGGGTAGTGTGCGGTTCTGCCAGATCACGGCGAACAGCAACAGGTACGACAAAACCAACAGCCCAACCCGCGGGCTAACCAGCCCCGCGCTAATCGGCTCAGGGAAATAGATCAGGTAAATCTGCAAGCCAAAGGCGACAAGTGCAACCCACGCCCAGCGAAGCGGCAAATCCGCCAGACGTTGCAGACTCCCCCCGCGCACCAGTCCGACGATGACCGCGCCCAGAACGGCAGCGGCAAGAATCATGACAGAAGATTACTGACCGCCAAAACCTACTGGAGCACCCGCAGCGAGCGCCATCGCCAAGAGCGCCAGGAGAATGTAGAGCACACGCAGGGCGACTGGGTTCGAGTACTTGGCGGCGAACAGTTTCAGGTTGTCCATTTTTGCCTCCTCACAATTTGCGGGACTGATCATCCCCGCTGGTCTCAATAACATTACGGGCATTGTATCAAAGGGTACTCACGAAACACTGACGGAAAAGTGACGAAGATTGGCGTACCTGTTGAGCCAAACTCCCGCAGGCGAAAATCGGCAGCGTCGCAGAACGACTGTGGAGCGTATTCAGAGGGGAAAGCGAAAACGACCTGATTTACAGGTCGTTTTTCGTATCTTGCGATGACTAGGGGTTCTTGGTGACTGGGCTTTTGGCGATCTGTTGATAGAGTTCTAGCGTTTCTGAGCTGGGTTCCACGCCCACTTCGTTTTCTAGAATCTGGACGCACCGTTGGTACGTCTTGAGTGCGCTGCCCCAATCGCCTGATCTAATTTGCAGCTGTATGATCGATCGATATGCCTCTTCGCGGTAACTATCCTTGGCGAGTATCTTTTGATAAAGCAGGATTGCTTCGTCCGGCTTGCCATCCTGAGCGAAGACCGCAGCGAGAGATGTCAACGCGCTGATGTACTTGTCCAGCAAGTTCGTGCGGATGGGGATGCTCCAATCGCTGTACGAGTCTTCGAAATAGTCGCCTTGATAGAGCGAGATTGCCTCGCGCCAGTACTGCACGCGGCTTTCCTGCGTGAGCGCGCGTTCCGCTTCGTCGATCAGCCGGTCAAACGCGCTGACATCGTACCAGAGGTTCAGCTCCGGATTGATTCGATAAAGCCCATTATCGTAGACGACACAATCGGTTGAAACCGCTCGCCGCATCCGATATGCCGTCGAGTGGAAGATGGCATTCGCTTTTGCCGGTGGGACATTTCCCCATAACGCGTTTAGAATCTCTCCTTTTTGCAAACCCTGTGGATTCGCAAGGAGGAAAAAGAAAAGCTCTTTGGCGTTGGCGGAATCCCATTTTGTCGTCGTGATCGGTTTTCCGTCGACGTATACGATGGCTTTACCGAACGCACGCGCTTCCACGCGGGGAGCGGATGCTCCAAGAGGTTCTATGTTGCGCGAATCCTTGGGCGCGACCGGCAAGACGTCCATCTTCTCCAACATCTGCGCGTAATAGCCGCCGCCGATTTTATTGGAAACAGCGTAGCGGATCAAAGTGAGCAGAGACCGCCGGTCCGCAACGGCGAATTGGACTTCACCTAATTCCTTTCCGAGGTCCGCCGTTATTTTTAGGTGTTCGGCTGCTTGCGGATATTTGTGTTGAAGAAAAGCCGCCTGAGCGAGATGCAGATGAGCGCGCGCGCTGTCACGCTTGGCGCCGCCGCGATCTAGCAATTCAATCGCGCGGTCGAGGTTTTCAATTGCGCCTGCGGTATCGCCTTGAACGTAGCTCAAAATACCCAGCGACGTTCTGGTCAAGCCCAATTCGTAGTTCGACCGATGGCTCTCAGCTTGCTCTAACGCTTGATGGATCAATCGTTGAGCCGTTTGCAGGTCGCCGCCAAGGCGGTAGGTCTCGCCAAGCGCATTGAGCGTGTAGGTGATGATAAATCCTTCGTTGATTTGTTTTCCGATGTCGTACGCAGTCTGGTAAGATTGTTGAGCGCGCACGTACTCGCCAGTGTCTCGATAAATGTCGCCTAGACTGGCAAGTGCGAACGCCTCCGTGCGTAGTTGCCCACACTGTCTGGCTTCGATAAGCGATTGCTCCAGTGTCGTGATTGCTTGCGCGTAATGTCCTTGTTGATGTAGTCCGACGCTGACACTGTTGAGTGTATTTGCTAACGCCGGCGCGTTCTTCGCGCGGCGCCAATAATCAAGCGCTTGTTGAAAGTGTTTCTGCGCATCGGGTCTTCCTGCTGTATGATACGCATCTCCGAGGTCATGGTGGAGTAAGGCGATGCGTGACAGGTCATCTAGCGCTTCATAAGCTCGTAGAGCCGATTCCAGTTCATCAATGCATTTTTGCCAGTCCCCTAAACGCCCGTACGAGATGCCCAAAATGCGATGCGCGTCGGCATCTTCTTCTTTGGCATTCGTGGTGATTAGATTCAACGCGCGCTGGCAGTTCTGGATGGCATCTTGATAACGTCCCTGAACGCGCCAGCACGATGCTTGCCTGATTAAAGCTCTACCCATTCCGATAGAATCGCCGTGTTGGTCGTAAAGCGAAATTGCGCGCGACAAAATTTCGATCGCGCGAGCCCGATCGCCCATCTCGTCAAGAATCATTCCGCGATAGACGAGCAAATCCGGATGCGCGTCCAACATCGCGGTGGGCAGCGCGTCGATCCACTTGGCGAGCGTCGCCCAATGCCCGGCGTCGAAGGTTTCCTTGGCGACGCGTTCAATCACGCGCGCGGCTTCGTCAAATGCTTGCGCCTTGAGGTGATGCGCGATCGCCTGATCCCACGCGGCGCGCTCTTCAAACAGCATCGCCGCGCGACGATTCAGTTCCAACCAGCGCGTCACGTTTGACTCGATGAGATGAGATTGCAGGAATTCCTGAAAGAGGTGATGGTAGCGGTACCAAGCATCACCCTCGAGGCGAACGATAAACAGATTCTTTTGCTCAATGACGCGCAATACTTCCGCCGCGTTGTCGATACCGAGCAATTGGTTGCACGTCGCGGGATCGATCTGATCGAGAATAGCTGAATCGAGGAGAAAGCGTTCAAGTTCCGGCGTCTGCTGCGACAAGACTTCGTTTGCCAGGTAGTTGAACACATGGCTGTGCGCGCCTTGAACGCGTACCAGGTTTTGCAGCAGACCCTGCCACAACGAATGCGTCGTGAGCAGAATGCCCGCGATCCAGCCGCCAAATAACGAGGCTAGCTGCTCTACTTCTCGCTCTTTGAGCGGCGCTACTCTCTGGAGGAGTGCCAGGTCGCGAACCTCTGCCGAGGT
>DAIDTM010000198.1 GCA_027457205.1 Anaerolineae bacterium
GCAGACGTTGCGCGCAACGTCTGCTGCGCACGTTTTTCATTTCTGCGGACTGAGAATCCACTCTTGGTATTCGTTCTGCAAACTGCAATTACACACGTCTTCCGCGGTCTTGAGAATATCGTCGCTGGTAGCGATCTTGTAGCGATAGCGCTGAAAGTAGGTTTGCAGAAACTTGAAGAAGAGCGCGTCGCCCATTTTCGTGCGGATCGCATCGTAGAACAAGGGACCCTTGCCGTAGACAATCGCGCCGTACGTCGCTTCGTCGTATGCCGCGACGGGTAGATTGACTGGCATGTCCTGTCCCGCGTTCTTCGCCCGGTTGTACAGTCCTATAAAATTGTTGCGCATGACTTGGTGCGCCGCGTCTTTGCCGTACAGATCCTCTTCGTAGATCAGCGCGCTGTACTGCGCCAGCGCCTCGTCCACCCACGGCTGGTTCACCTGATCGTCCCCGACCATGCCGTACCACCACTGATGCGACACCTCGTGCGCGGTCGCAAATTCAAAGTACTGGCGATTGCGCGGATCGCGGTACAGACTGCGCGCGACGACGACCAGCGTTGGATACTCGATGCCGCCGGCGGTCGTCGGCGTCTCCACCACGTCGAACTTGCGGTACGGATACGTCCCAAAATTATTCTGGAAAATGCGGAGCGCGTCGGTAGCGAATTGAAGCGCGCTTTTACCGGCATCCGCATCTGCCGGATCGTACCACGAATTGACCGTTGTTTCGCCGAGCGTCGCGCTGGTCTTTTGCAGCTGCGCCGACACGTTCAGATCGAAATCGCGCATCGGCGCGCCGACGATGTGCCACGTGGTCGTGCCGTTGTTATTGTCGTCCTTGCGGGTGGTGGTACCAGATGCGATCACCGTCATCGTCGTTGGCACCGTCATCGTCACCGCGTAGAGCGACGCATCGGCGTAGACCAGATCGCCATACGCCGGCGGCAGCTCGGTGTGCCAGCCCTGCGAATCGTAGGCGGGAATGAGCGGATAGACCGTCGGCATTGTCGTGACGCTGTCGGTCGCGGTGAAATCTGCGTAATGCCCGGTGCTGTCGCGTGGAACCGTCACGACAAAATCGAGATGAAGGTCTGCCTCGGCGCGAGGCGCGAGCGGCTGGCTCAACCCGACGCGCAGCGCCGTGTTTTGCGTCTCCAGCGTCGCGGACGCCGCCGCACCGTCGACCGAGAGATGACTGACCGAAATCTTGCCGCCGGAATCAGGATAATTGGCAAACAGGCGAAAATAGATTTCGTTGAGCGGCGCCGACTGGTGGTTGAAGAAACGCACGTCCTCAACGCCGGTGAGCGTCGGCGTCGCCGGATCGTACTGGAGCGTCAGATTGTATCGTGTTGGATGGTCAAGCTGAGCGAGGTCGTTCTGATCGGCTGTAATGAGCGCCGGCTTGTACTGCGCCAAATCGTCGACGACGGCGGTAGGCGCGGGCGTCGATGTGATCGGCGCAACTGGCGAGCACGCGGTGATGAGCAAAAGAACGACGATCCAGAAGCGGCGGATGAACTTGAGCATCGGCTCGTATTCCTATAAGCAAAAGCCCGCCTCGGCGATGAGACGGGCATGCTTGAATCGTGTTTCTAGAGTTAAGCGGCGGGAGGAACAGATTCCGTCTTCTTGGCGGACACAAATTTCATCATCTTGGTGCCGCAAGACGAGCATACGCCTTGCATCGCGTGCTTGCCATTCTTCAGGATGACTTCCTTCGCATCCTTCATAGGTTTCTGCGCTTTTTCCTTCACGCAGTAAGCCATGATGACTTCGTCTGCCATTTTCGGTGTGCCTCCTTTTTGGCGTAAATCGGCTGGCGGTAGCCGAAGGGTTTTGGATACTGTGACAACGCCATTCTAGCATCAAACCAAGCCATTGGCAAATCGTAAGACGGACGTTCGCTTTGACATAAGCGGCAAGCCTGCGAAGGTTTCACGCGCGCAAAAAGCCAATGCCCGAAGAGACGAAATAGAAACTCAGTCCGATCAAGAACACGCCGCAGACGATCAGGATGCCGCGATAGACGCGGTCGCTCATCGCGCGTCTGCCCGTCGCGACGATGAACGCGACGACGTTGTTCCACACCCAATCGGCAAGCGTATGTCCGATGTAGAACGCGACGATGCCGGCAAGCCCAAACGCGCGGAAGGAGATCAGGTACGCTGCGCCGACTGTCGCCCACCACAGGAGCCAGTACGGATTTGTGATGGTTGCCAGTACGCCGGCGATGATTGGACTGTCGGATGCACCGCGGCTTGGAAGAGTCTGCGCCACGTTAAGCGAGACTTGACCCTGCCACGCGCGGCGAACGATTCCCAGTCCCATCCACAGCAGAAACAATCCACCGAGCAAACCGATTGCGCCGGCAACCGCGTTCTGCTTGAGCAGATCGCCCAGTCCGAAGTAGAGCGCGACGACCATGACCAATTCCAGCAGTGCGTGCCCAATCGTAATCAGCGGACCGGCGATAAAGCCGCGGCGCGCCGTTTCGGTGACGATGAGCGTCGTCACGGGACCCGGCATCATTGCGCCGCTAAATCCAATGATCCACCACGAGCCAGCCAATAGCAGTAATTGCAACATTGCGCCTCCACCTGTCAAGATTGCGAGCATCGACGTTGAAACGCGCTGTATCATAGCACGATTCGAGCGGCGCGCCAAACTCAATTTGCCAGAACCGCCCATCTGTGCTATAATGCGCCCACGCTCGAAAAGGTAACATTTTGGAAGGGAGAAGCGCATGGCGCTAAGAAAGGCGGAGAAGACCGCCATCATGGAAAAGTACCATACCCACGCGAACGATACTGGTTCGCCCGAGGTACAAATAGCCCTTCTGACCACCCGCATCAATCAGCTCGTCGAACACCTGAAGGGACACAAGCAAGACAATCACTCCCGGCGCGGTCTGCTCAAGATGGTAGGCGAACGCCGGCGGCACTTGCGGTATCTCAGCAAAAAGGATGCAGCCCGCTACAAGGAAATCGTGGAGAGACTCGGGTTGCGCAAATAGCCAGTCAATGACGAGTAGATGCGGAGCGCGGCGAACCCATCTACTCGTTTGTTTGTAATCGCTCAACTGTGCGCGGGTCATCAACCCTCGCACAGTTCCACACCCGCCCCGGGAGGAACAGGAATTGGAGAGTGCGCCTGCGGCGTCAGTGGAGAGTGGTCAGTGAATAGTGAACAGAAAAATCCTGATCACTGACCCCTACCCACTGACCACCGGCTCAGTCTCCAGTCCCTGACCTCCAATGTGGGCATCTAGTCTTCTAGTCCGATAGTCTGATAGTCGAACGGTCACGCCGCGTGGCAATTCGACTAGGCGACTATGCGACTGGTTGACCACCCGACTAACTTGGAGGTTTTTGTTTTATGAACGACAGTCACAGCTTTACCACAGCATTTGGCGATGGCGAAATCACCATCGAGACCGGCAAACTCGCCGGGCAGGCGAACGGCGCAGTCACCGTCCGCCACGGCGATACGGTCATCCTCGCGACCGCCACGGCGGCGCAAGAGCCGCGCCCCGGCGTCGACTTTTTCCCGCTCACGGTCGACTACGAAGAGCGACTCTACGCGGCAGGCAAAATCCCCGGCAGCTTTTTCAAACGCGAAGGACGTCCGGGCGAGAATGCCATCCTGCTCCGCAGCCGCACCGACCGCCCCCTGCGCCCGATGTTCCCCAAAGGTTTCCGTAACGATGTCAACATCGTCATCACCGCGCTCAGCGCGGACCAGGAACATTTCATCGACATTCTGGCGATCATCGGCGCGTCCGCCGCGTTGACGATCAGCGACATTCCCTTCAACGGTCCCGTCGGCGCGGTGCGCGTGGGATACATCGACGGACAGTTTGTCTTCAACCCCACTTCATCGCAGATGGACAAATCGATTCTCGATCTGCGGCTCGCCGGCACGAAGGACGCCGTCATTATGGTCGAAGCCGGCGCGGAAGAGGTCACCGAAGAGTTGATGCTCGACGCGCTGCAAAAGGGACACGAGACGATGCAGGCGGTGATCGCGCTGCAAGAAAAAATGCGCGCGGAACTCGGCAAGCCGAAGAAAGACGTCGCGCTGCACCTGCTGTCCGACGAACTCAAGAACGCGGTCAAGGAAAAACTCAATGGGCGCATCACCGCGACGATCAAAGAGCGCGGCGTCAAATCCGAACGCAACGAGGCGATGGACGCGCTCAAGAAAGAAATGGTCGATGCGCTCACCGGCACGTACGAGCCAACCGACATCGCGGAAGCATTCGACTATCAGGTCAAGTCCGATCTGCGCGCGATGGTGCTGAACGAACAGCGCCGCGCGGACGGTCGTGATTACACCACGATTCGTCCCATTACCGCCGAAGTCGGCTTGCTGCCGCGGGCGCACGGTTCAGGATTGTTCACGCGCGGCGAGACGCAGGTGTTGACCATCGCCACGCTCGGCATGCCAAGCGAATCGCAGCGCATCGATTCGCTGTCGGCGGAAGAAGAAAAACGCTACATGCACCACTATAACTTTCCGCCGTACTCGGTCGGCGAGGCGCGTTCGTCGCGCGGACCGGGTCGCCGCGAGATCGGACACGGCGCGCTGGCGGAGCGCGCGCTCGTCAGCGTGATTCCAGACTCGAGCGAATTTCCGTACACCATCCGTCTGGTCTCCGAAGTGATGTCGTCCAACGGCTCGACTTCAATGGCAAGCGTGTGCGGATCGACGCTGGCGCTGATGGACGCGGGCGTGCCGATCAAAGCGCCGGTCGCCGGCGTCGCGATGGGTCTCATCACCGAAGGCGACCGCTACGCCATCCTGACCGACATCATCGGTATGGAGGATTTTCTCGGCGATATGGATTTCAAAGTCGCCGGCACCGCGGAAGGCATCACCGCGCTGCAACTCGATCTGAAATTGCAGGGCGTTCCGCCGGAACTGCTGCACAAGGCGATGATGCAAGCGCGCGACGCGCGCCTCTTCATCCTCGACAAGATGCTCCAAACGATGCCTGAACCGCGCACCGATATTTCGCAATACGCGCCGCGCATCACCGTGACCAAGATCGATCCAGAAAAGATCGGCGCGCTGATCTGACCGGGCGGCAAGAACGTCCGCAAACTGCAAGAAGAGTTCGGCGTCAAAGTGGACATTGAGGAAGACGGCACCGTGTTCATCGCCTCGGCAAGCCGCGAAGGAACGTTGATGGCGATGGAGCGCATTCGCGGAATGACCGAGACGCCCAAAGTCGGCAACATCTACACCGGCAAAGTCGTCCGCGTCGAAGAGTTTGGCGCGTTCGTCGAACTCGCGCCGGGCGTGGACGGCATGGTGCACAAATCGCAACTCGCCGATTTTCCGGTGAACAACGTGCGCGACGTGGTCAAGCTGGGCGACGAAGTGATGGTGATGGTGACCGGCATCGACGACGCCGGCAAGATTCGCCTGTCGCGTCAAGCCGTGTTGGAAGGATGGACGGTCGAACAGGCACAAGAACTCGACCGCGGTCCGCGTTGCGGCGGTGATCGCGGCGGCTACCGGGGACCGCGGCGCAGCGGCGACCGCGACCGGCGTCCGCGCGACGATGATCGCGGCGGGCGCAGCAACTATCGCCCGCGACGATAAGACATCTTGAGTAGGGGCGAAGCACCCTGGCATGGCTGTGGCGTGACTGTGGCGCAGTTCGCCACAGCCACGTTCCCGCCAGGGCAAGTGTGCTTCGCCACTATCTGTATTGACCAACGATGATCGATGAAATCGAAACCCAGCCCTGGCACAAGACGACTGCCCAAGTCTTGCGGGAACTGGGCACCGACCCGCAAAAAGGACTGACGGCTGCCCAGGTTCAGCAGCGCGTTGCCGAATTTGGTCCCAACAAACTGAACGAAGGCAAAGCGATTTCTCCGCTGGCGCTCTTCGCGGAACAGTTCACCGATTTCATCGTCCTCACGCTCATCGCCGCGGCGATCGTCTCTGGCTTTCTGGGCGAATGGCTGGACGCCACCGCGATCGTCGGCATCGTCATCCTGAACGCGATCCTCGGTTTCGTCCAAGAATATCGCGCCGAACGCGCGCTTGCCGCGCTCAAACAACTCGCCGCGCCAACCGCGCAGATTATGCGCGATGGCGAATTGCAAAGCATCCCCAGCGTCGACCTTGTGCCCGGCGATCTAATCCTCCTTCGCTCCGGCGACCTCGTCCCTGCCGACGCGCGTCTCATCGACGCGTACATCCTCAAAGTGGAAGAAGCCGCGCTGACCGGCGAATCGTCGTCGGTGGAAAAATCGCCGATCGAATCTCTGGACGCCGAGACGACGATAGCGGATCGCGTCAACATGGCGCACGCCGGCACTGTCGTCGTACAGGGGCGCGGGCGCGCGGTGGTCACCTCGACCGGCATGAAGACGGAACTGGGGCGCATCGCCGGACTGGTCGAGCAAATCCAAGAAGAAGAAACGCCGCTGCAAAAACGGCTCGACCAGGTGGGACGGTTCATCGTCTACCTGACGATCGTGATCGTCGCCATTATCTTCGTCTTTGGAATCTTGCGCGGCGACAATCCGGTAGAAATGTTTCTCGTCGCGGTCAGTCTCGCGGTGGCAGCGGTGCCAGAAGGTCTGGCGGCGGTCGTCACGATCGCGCTCGCGCTGGGAATGCGGCGGATGGTGCGCCGCCACGCGCTGATTCGGCGGCTGCCCGCCGTCGAAACGCTCGGCGCGGCGACTATCATTTGCTCCGATAAAACCGGGACGCTGACCGAGAACGAATTGACCGTCCGCGAAGTCGTGCTGCCAGACCGCGTTCTCACCGTGACCGGCGAAGGATTCTCGACGGTTGGAGAATTCCGACTGAACGATCAGCCGATCCGCCCGGAAGAGGACGCGCACTTGCAACTCGCGCTGAGCATCGGCGCGCTGTGCAACACGTCCGAGCTGCAAGCGCTGGACGACACGCACTTTCGCGTTATCGGCGATCCAACGGAAGGCGCGCTGCTGATTGCCGCGAAAAAAGCCGGGCTGGACGCCGAACAGATCCACGACTATAACTTTGTTACTGAACTGCCTTTCGACGCGACGCGCAAGCGAATGACGACGATTTACGAACGGACCGTCGAGACGTTCGAAGGTGGAATCGAACCGGTGGCGTTTGTCAAGGGCGCGCCGGATACGGTCATTCCGCTGTGCACGCAGATTCGGAACAACGGCAAAACGGTCGCGCTCGCTCCGGCAATGCGCGCGGAATTGCTGAAAACCAACGCGCGGCTCGCCGCGCAAGCTCGCCGTTTGCTCGCGGTTGCGTATCGCCGGCTCGATTCCACGGATGACCTCACGGTGGGATCAGTCGAGCGCGATCTCGTTTTTGTCGGCTTGATCGGGATGATCGATCCGCCGCGCGCAGAAGCCAAAGCCGCGGTCGCGCAGGCGCTGCGCGCCGGCATCCATGTGGCGATGATCACCGGCGACCATCTGGAAACCGCGCTCGCGGTCGCGCGCGATCTCAACATCAGCACGTCAGACGCGAACGGCGCGCTGACCGGCGCGCAGTTGGAGCGTCTCACCCAAAAGGAACTCGAGGCGCGCGTGCTGGATACGCACGTCTACGCGCGGGTCTCGCCGGAAGACAAATTGCGGATCGTGCGCGCGCTTAAAGCGCGCGACCAAATCGTCGCGATGACCGGCGACGGCGTCAACGACGCGCCCGCGCTAAAGGAAGCGCAGATCGGCATTGCGATGGGCATCAACGGCACCGATGTCGCGAAAGAGGCGTCCGATATGGTGCTGCTGGACGACAACTTTGCCTCCATCGTCGGGGCTGTGCAAGAAGGGCGCGCGATCTTCGACAATATCCGCAAATTCATTCACTTTGTCTTGTCGCACAACATCGGCGAAGTGCTGGCAATGTTCGTCGCCACGATGGTCGGTTTGCCACTGCCGCTTCTGCCGATTCAGATTCTCTGGATCAACCTCGTCACGGATAGTCTGCCTGCGCGCGCGCTGGGCGTGGAGCAAGCCGAGCCGGGGAT
>DAIDTM010000199.1 GCA_027457205.1 Anaerolineae bacterium
CCCGAACAGTGGGCAACCACGCAGAACAACTTGGCGACCGCCTACTCGAATCGGATACGGGGCGAGCGGGCGGACAATCTGGAGCAAGCGATTCGGCACTACGAGCAGGCGTTACAGGTTTACACGGTTGACCTCTGGGCAGACCGCGCTAGAATGACCGCGCGAAACCTTGCCAACGTTGCCCAAGAAAGATCGGATTGGGGCGCGCTGCATACCGCGTTGGACGTCGCCATGCGAGCCGGCGAGCGTCTCTTTCGCGATACCATCAGTTCGGTGGGCATCAAAGCCGAAGCGCAAGAACTGGCGCGTCTCTGTGACCGTGACATCGCAACCTGCCTGAGACTCGTCGGGCAGAATCCGTCCATCGCACGCGACATCCTCCTGGATGCCGAAGCTGCGCGCTCGCGCGCCTTTTTGCGCGAGATGGGTCTGGGAGAAATTCCCCCGCCCGCGGACATTCCGGCAGACTTGCTCGCGCGCGAGAACGATTTGCGTCTCCAACTGCGCGAGGTGACCGAGTCGCTGACCAATGTCGATACTCGTACCGACCGCGCCACCGAAGTGGAGCGCACGCTCGTCGCCCGCCGCGCCGCGCTGACCCGCGAACTGGAACAGACGTGGAACGAGATGCTCCAACTTCCCTCCCCTGTCATAGACAGGGGAGGGAAGGGCGGGGGTGCCGCACGCGATTATATCTCGTTTCGCCGCGGCGACACGCCCACGTGGGACAAATTGCGCGCATTGGCACAGACCCTTCGGGTTTCCAAAAACCCGAAGGGTCTTGAAAGCGCGCTGGTCGAGTTTCACAACCTTGCCGATCAGATCATCGCCATCATTTGGCGCGCGGGCTGGGACGCGCCGCGCGTCGTCCAGATACCGCTAAGCCAAGACACGCTCTTCCATCGGTATCTCCAGCCGTATGAAGCCGAGGTGCTCGACTATGTGCGCCACGTCTCCGCCGGGCGCGCCATTTACAACGACTGGCTTGATCTCGGCGAAATCCTGCTCGCGCCGCTTGAGCCACTGCTGGGAGACGCCGCGCTCGTCTATTTCATCCCGCACGGGTACTTGCATACGGTTCCACTGCACGCGCTCACCTGCAATGGTGCGCCGTTCATCGCCAAGCACGCGGTCGCGTACGCGCCATCGGCGGCGGTGCTGGAGCGGGCAATAGACCTTGAGGGTCTCCAAGACCTTCCAGGTCTGCCCGCGCTGGTGATGGGCTATGCGCTGCGTCCGGAGGAACGCCCAACCTTCATCGGCGAGGCGGAGGAGATTGCGGCGCTGTTTGGCGGCAAAGCATTGGTGGATGGCGCGGCAACGAAAGATGCGCTCGCCGAGCGCGCGCCGGACGCGCGGCTGATTCACCTTTCCTGCCACGGCGTGTTCCGCGCGGACGACGCGCTCGGCTCGGCGGTCGTGCTGGCGGGCGGCGTGTTCACCGCGCGCGATTGGATGCGCTTGAAGCTGCGCGCCGATCTGGTCACGTTGAGCGCGAGCCAGTTGGCGTTGAGCGGCGTCAACGCGGGCGATGATCTGGTCGGGATGGCGCGCGCGCTCTTTTACGCGGGCGCGTCGTCGCTCCTGCTCGCGCTCTGGTCGGTGCGCTCGGACACGACCAAGGAATGGATGCTGGATTTTTATCAGCGCGTTCAGGCGGGCAAAGCCAAATCGCTTGCGGCGCAAGAGGCAACGCTGGCGCTGCGCGAGCAATACAAAGACGAGCCGCACATCTGGGCGCCGTTCGTGCTGATGGGCGATTGGCGGTGACGACGCAGATCAATCGGCGGGCTTGTACAGCGTCGGATGAATCCGACTTGAGGCACAAGCCCCGTTCACGGGGCGATGCTCTAGCCCTGCGATTTATCGCGGGGCGCTGATCGCGAGGCAGAACAGGAGGCGACTATGTCCCACATCTGGTTTACCGATGAACTCGTGCCAACGCTGGAGAGCGTGGAACAAGTCACGCGGTCGTTTCGTTCGGCGGCGGAGCGCGCGGCAGGCGTCGCCGAGATCGAGCAAAAGGCGCGCGGCGAGGTGTGCGTGCATCAGCCGCGCTGGACGCGCGTGGAGGACGCGAGCAAACTCGCCACGTCGGGGCGCGCGGCGGCGTACTATCAGGTGCGTCTCGGCTTCGAGTTCGATCTTCCGCGCGAGGCGCGCGACGCAGGCGCGCAGTTTGTGTTTGCGCGCTGTGAAGCGTACCTGTGGTCGGCGTCGCCCAGCGCGGCGCACCCCAGCGTGTACGAACTCTTTCCGCGCGATCTGTACGAAGGCGAACCGCGCGTCGTCTCGGTCGAATTGGGACCCGAACTCAAGGTGGGCGACGCGAGCGGCTCGCTCGGCAAAGTCAGCAGCGATATTCGTTTGGGGCAGATCGAGCCGACTGTGGTCGGCTGGTTTGGCGCGGCAGAGCGTGCGCCGCGCTGGGAACTGCGTCCGCAGAGCAAGACCCTGCTCGGCGCGCGGCACCTGTGGCTGTGGATCGAAGTGCCGCGCGAGTGCGGCGGCGCGCGCCTGGCGGTGTGCGCGGACGGCGACATCCAGACGAAGGTCGGTCCCATCCCGGTTGGACCCAAAGAGCGCGCGTGGGACAAGCGGGAGAGCGTGGTGATTCAATAGATATGATCGGAAATAACTGTTGGCGCGGAACGCACGGAAATCGATTTCGGTGCTGCAAAACAGCGTCGGATCCATCCGACTATTGTTCAGTCCGATTTGATCGGGCGTGGTTGACTAACCCGCCGAGTTAGGTCGTCGCATTGGTTGAATTTATCCGCAAACGCAAGAATCAACTCTGGCTCTATGGCGCGCTCGTCATCGCGTTCGCGCTGCGCGTCTATTTGCTGAGCGCGCAGAGTCTGTGGAACGACGAGGGCACGAGCGTCGCGTTGTCGTCCTTGTCGCTGTCCGCCATCGTCGACGGCGCTGCGCGCGACATCCATCCGCCGCTGTACTATTTTTTGCTGCATTTCTGGATGCCGTTTGTGGGAACATCGGAATACGCGGTACGATTTCTGTCCGTGGTCGCCGGCGTTCTGGTCGTCGCGCTCACCTTCAAGATCGCGCAGACTTTTTTCGGCAGCCGCGTTGGAATCATCGCCGCGTTACTCTCCACCTTCTCGGCGTTTCAAGTTTATTACTCGCAAGAAACGCGAATGTACATCTGGGTGACGCTGTGGAGCGCGGTGTCGGTGTACGCGATGGCGGTGATGCTCAAGCGAGGGGCGGGAGGCGAGGGACGAAGCGCAGAAGTCGAATCTGGTTCTTTGCCACTCTCCCCGCGCAACTCGCGTACCCGCCGATCGCTCTTCTGGCTTCTCTACATCGCGGCGACGATTGCTGTCCTGTACACCGATTACGTCGGCGCGTTTGTGGTCATCGCCGAAAATCTCGCGTTCGTCGCGTGGCTCTTCTTCGCTTGGCGATCTTCCGTCCTTCGT
>DAIDTM010000200.1 GCA_027457205.1 Anaerolineae bacterium
CTGAACAGTCGAGCGTCGGAAACGTCTTGTCGAACTGCGCCATGTGCCCGCCAATCGACGGTTCGCGCTCGACCAGGTAAACCGGAAAGCCGCTATCCGCGATTTCGAGCGCGGCTTGAATCCCCGCGATGCCGCCGCCGACGATCAGCGTCGCCGGGTTGATCGGCACGTGCAGCGGCTCGAGCGGTTCCTGATAGCGCACGCGCTCGACGCCGCCCGAGATCATCGCTTTCGCCTTTTCGGTCGCCGCTCCTTTATCGGTGTGCACCCACGAAACCTGTTCGCGGATGGACACGAGTTCGCACAGGTACGGATTCAGTCCGGCGCGCTGGCACGCGGTGCGAAATGTCTGTTCGTGCAAATGCGGCGAGCACGCCGCGACGACGACGCTCGTCAAGTCCAGTTCCTTGATGTCTTTCTGAATCATTTCTTGACCCGGGCTGGAGCACATGAACTTGTAATCGCGCGCGACCACCACGCCGCGCGATTCTAGTTTTTCGCTCGCCCAGCGCGCGACCTCGGCGACATCGACCGTGCCGGCGATGTTACTTCCGCAGTGACATACATAGACGCCGATGCGTAGATCGTTCATTTCGATACCTCGTGCGGCATGGCAGGCATTGGCAGCGCTTCCTTCGACCGACGCGTTTGGCGCGGCGGCGCGGGCGGTTCGACCTGCGGCACCTCGACGCCGATGCGCGCGAGCGCGGCGCGCGCGTCCACCAATTCCGCGCCGATGCCCAGATCGACGGCATCATACCCGAATGCCAATCCCATCATCTGCGTAAAGTACAAGACCGGCACGCGATAATTCGTCTTGAAATATCGATTCATCCCGCCCTGAAACGCGTCGAGGTTCAACTGGCACATCGGGCAGACGGTGACGATCAAATCCGCCTGATAATCTGCCGCGCCTTTCACCAGACGGCGAATCAACTCGAACGCGACGCCTTCGCTGATCTGCGTCATGTGGCCGCCGCAGCAGTGCGCCTTCATCGGATAATCCACCACTTCCGCGCCCAACGTCTTCAACAACTTGTCTAGCGTCACCGGATATTCCGGGTCGTCGACCTGTCCGTAGAATGCCGGGCGACCGACGAGGCAGCCGTAGTACGGCGCGACGCGCAGTCCTTTGAGCGGCTTGGTGACGTGAAACGTGACGCGGTCGTAGCCGACATCGTTCACGATCACGTCGAGCAGGTGGCGCACTTTGATCGAGCCCGGTTTGTACGATAGCCCGCCTTCCGCCAAGGCGGTGTTGACATTGGCTGCCAGCGCCGCGTCTTCGGCGAGATACTTGTCCGCCTTGCTCAGGTTGAGGTAGCACGCGCTGCACGGTGCGACCATCTCTTTCAGCCCATCGTTCTTGGTTGCCTGCGCCAGATTGCGCGCGATCAGCGCGTATGCCGCCATGCGATTGAGCGCGATGTACTCCGTCGCGCCGCAGCAGTTCCAATCTTCGACCTCGACGAATTCCAGGTCGAGTTTCTGCGCGATGACATGGGCGGATTGGTGGTACGGGTACGCCGCCGCGCCGCGCTCCAACGAGCAGCCCGGAAAATAGCTATACTTCATACTGCGCCTCCAACTCTTTCGCTTTGGCAAGAATCGCCTGCAGTCCATCGATTCCTTTGATGCGCTTGGGCGTGAAGCTGATGCGCCCTTTCGTGACCATGCCCACGCCCATGTTCGCGATCTTGAACACGCCGAAGGGGTTGTGCCGGAGCAGGTGCTGCGACATCAATCCCAGCTCGAACGCGCGGCCATAGTTCTCGACCCAGTTGATAAAGGTCTTGGAAAAGTCCGGCGCGGTGGAGTCATCGTACAATTTGCTTTTCACCGACATACGCTTGAGCGTGTACATGATGTCGGTGACGTGAATGTCTTGTGGGCAGCGCACCATGCAATAGTAACATGAGACGCAAAACCATGGCGTATTGCTGCGCAGCGCTTGGTCGCGCATGCCGGCGCGGATCATACCGATCAGCGCGCGCGGCGTATGGTCCATGTCCGGACCGGACGGGCACGAGCCGCCGCACGTTCCGCATTGCAAGCAGCGGTCGAGGTGCGGATCGCCCGGTGTGGCGGCAATGACCTCATCGAAAAACGTTCGTCCGTCAGCAGCGGTAGTTGGCATAAGACCTCCATCCGCGATTGATTTGCAGCCCAGAAACGCACAGAAAAATGAGGTGTTCTGCGCGTTTCTGTGGCTAATTCCACTGCCACCAGTTTACCCGTCGTCATCCGAATTGCCCATCAGGTAGTTCCTGTATTTCGATTGCAGAGTTTCGGTATCTCAAAAAATACGTAGGGGCGAGCCAGCGACTCGCCCCTACGGATGCCATCCTGCACCTGAAACCGTTCTACGCTTCCACGATTCCCTCTCGAATCGCATACTTGATCAACTCCGCGCTGCTGTGTGCGCCGAGCTTTTCAAGAATATTCGAACGATGCGTGTCCACCGTCTTGACGCTGAGGCACAGACGTTCCGCAATTTCACGGCTGCTCAATCCATCGGCGACGAGGCGCACGACTTGAAGCTCGCGTTCTGTTAGAATCGAATGATTCGCTGGCGTGTTGGACGCCATCACGCCGTCGACGACAGCGCGCGCGATGTTCGGCGGCAGGAACGCGCCTTCCAGGTAGACCGCGCGGATCGCATCGGCAAGTTCGTTCGCGCGCGCGCGCTTGGCAATATACCCTGCCGCGCCGGCGCGTAAAAGCGGGACGACGTACTCTTTGCTTTCGTACTGACTCAGGACCAGCACGCGAATGCCGGGGAGCGACTTGCGAATCTCCTGCGTCGCCTCCAAGCCATTCATCGCCGGCATCGAAATGTCCATCAGCACGACATCGGGCAAGAGCGCCGCGGCTTGCGCCACTGCCTGCTTGCCGTCCGACGCCTGTCCCACGACCTCGATATCCTTGCGCCGCGCGAGCAGCGCGCAAACGCCCTCGCGGACGATGGCATGATCGTCAACCACCAGCACGCGAATCTTGGTCATTGGCTTCTCCCTTCACCAGCACGCGCAATTGAATGAGCGTGCCCGCGCCTTCGGCGGAGTCGATGTCAAGCGTTCCGCCGACCGCGCTCATGCGCTCTTCCATCCCCATTAACCCTAGCCGACGCTCGCCGTTTCCCGTGCTCGCGCTGGCTGGATCAAAGCCCTTGCCGTTATCGCGGATGCGGACAGCAACGACGTCGTCTTCAAATTCAAAATCGAAACGCGCGTGCGTTGCGCCGGAATGTTGGGCGATATTATTGATCGCTTCTTGCGCGACGCGGAAGAGCGCGGTCTCGACGCGCGACGGCAACCGGCGCGGGCGTCCGATTTCTTCGACTGAATAACCGATGTTCAAACCTTCCCCGCGCGTGTCGGCGTACCAACGCACGGCGGGAATCAACCCCAAATGATCGAGCATCGTCGGGCGCAGAACGAAAATGATGTGATGGATTCCATCGAGCGCGGTGTCCGACAACCGGCGCATGCGCTCGATCAGCGGCGCGATTTCCGGCGACCCTTGCGCTTCGGCGGCGGCGTCCAGCGCGTACGATAGACCGGTGAGAATCTGGCACGTCTCGTCGTGCAATTCTAGCGAGATGCGCTTGCGTTCGTCTTCCTGCGCGGAGATCACGCGGTGCAGCAGTTCGCGGCGCAAGTGTTCCTTCTGCTGGAGTTCCGCGTACAGCAGCTCGTTCTGCGCGAGCGCGGCGCGGCATTCCGTCGTGCGCTCCTGAACGCGCGCGTCGAGCTGCCGATTCCACGCGCGGATTTCCACCATCGACTCATTCAGTCGCGCACGCATCGCGTCGAACGAGCGCGCGAGCGCGCCCACTTCGTCCTGTCCGCGAACCTGGATCGGCGTCTTGAGATCGCCCGCCGCGATGCGTCGCGTCGCCGAGGTCAACGCCTGCACCGGCACGATGACGCTGCGCGTCGTGAGATAGACGAGCGCGAGCGCGCCGACGAGGGCGACGAGCATCAGCGCAAAGATGCGCGTCTGTAACAGATGCGTCGCGGCAAACACTTCGTCTTCGCTTTGCCGGACTGTCACGCCCCACTGGGCGCGGTTGAGCGGCGCGAATGCAAGGATTTCCGCGCGCGGTGCGTCTTGCGCCGACGCGGTGTGACAATCGTGGCACGTGGCGACGGTCTGACGATGATCGCGGATCATGCCGGCGAGACTATTGCCGTGATCGCTCGCGCGTCCGATGTGGTCGGCGCGCGTACTGGCGAGAATCACGCCGCCGAGATCGACCAGGTCCATATAGCCGGTGTCGCCTAGTCCAATCGGACGCGTGAACGTTTGCAGATTCGGACTGGTGAGATCGATCAGGGCGACCAGCGCGCCGATCACTTGACCGGAGCGATCGCGCACTGGCGCGGCGGCAAGCGTCGACGCGGTGGATGAATCCAGCGGACGCTTGTAGCGCGACACGGCAAACGACTTGCCGTGCAATACGTCGGCGACCGATGCGAAATCGGCGAAGGAGACGGTGGAGCTGATCGGCGGACGCGCGGCTACCACGCGCACGGTTGAATCGAGCAGAAAAATTTGCGCGGAATAAAAACTAAGGCGCTGCCGGGCGTGCTCCAGCGAAGCATCGGTCTGGCGGGGATCAGCCCAGTTTTCTTGAGCCGCAGAATCGGTGAGGACGTTCTCGATGCCCGCGAGGAGATAGTCGATGTTCGTCGCGGCGGCTTGGGCGAGATTGACGCGGTCCTGCAAAGCGCGCTGGGTGTTTTCGGTCAGCGCGGCGGTGCCCAGATACGCAAAGAGACTGACGAGCGATACGACGCCGATGACGACGATGATCATCATCTTCGCGCTCAAGCCCACGTTGGGCCAAAGCCAGCGCGACGCGCGCGCCCGCCACGTCGGTCGAGTTGCCGCAGAATTCATCTCTACCGCCTTTCGCGGCGTTCACAAAACAAAATGGCTCACCCTGAATCGGATGAGCCAATCGCGACCCATGAAACTCCGTCCTGAGAATATTGTACTGCGTATCGATTGGCAAGTCAAAAGATTACCGCTTGTCCTTCGCGCTGATGCCGCGTAGCTTACGATATTCCTTGATCGAAATCATCGGCGGGCGCTCGCGCGCGCGGATGTCCGCCACGTCGAGCTGAAACGCGTTGCGCTCGTAGTGAATCAATTTCATGCTCTTGTTCAACTCGTTGACCAGTTCGACCTGATGCTCCACGCCGACGCGCGCCATCACCACCTGGATGATCTCGAATGCCATCTTGCTGAGCGCGATGAGCGATTGATTACGATGCACCCGCTCCGCCAGATCGACTTGACCGATCGCGCTCAACCCGAAACGCCCCAGGATGTCGATAAGCAAGCCAATCTCCACGCCGTAGCCGGTGAAGAACGGTACGCATTCCAACGCGGCGCGCCGCCCGGCGTACTCGCCGGCGAGCGGCTGGATCAAGCCGGAGAGTTCGGGATAGAAGAGATTGAGCAAGGGACGCGCGACGAGTTCGGTCACGCGTCCGCCGCCGCGCGCTTCAATTTTGCGCCCCAGCTTTAGCGGTCGATGGTAGAACCCTTTGACGTACATCAGACGCGGCTCGTGAATCAGCGGACCCAGGATGCCATAGACGAAGCGCGGGTGGATGTTGACGATGTCGGTATCGATCCACGCGATCAAATCACCGTGCAGGACGTACAAACTGTTCCACAGCGCTTCGCCTTTGCCTTCTCTGCGTCCATATCGTGTCAGCACTCCGCGATGCTTGACCACGCGGATGCCCAGACTCTCGGCGATGGCGACGGTGCGATCGGTCGAATTGGAATCGATCACGACGATTTCATCCAGCAGCGGGTACGCTTCGACGAAGGACGCTTGAACCGTGCGGAGGATTTTGCTGATCGTCTTTTCTTCGTTCAGGGTTGGAAGACCCAGACTGATGGTCAAACCCTGTTTTTCTTTGAGCGCGACCAGCTGCTTGAGATTCTGAAACTCGGCGGAGTGAAAGGTGTTCTCGGCGAACCATTTGTCGACGACCACGGAAATCGTATAATCGACCGGACTCGCCTCCTGATTGGGCGCGGGCTGCGCCAATCGCACCGCAAGCGCGGGAATCCGGCTCTGGCTCAACACGCGCGCGACGGTGGGACCGATCGGCGGATCACTGGGCTGGGGATTGGCGGTCGCGCCCATCACGACGAGTTGATGCCCGCGCGCGGCTTGAATGATTGCTGTCACCGCATCGCCGCGCGCGTCCACCCAGCGCGTGACTTGCGGCAACTCGCGCAGGTGATCGACCACCTCTTGGTACGACTGGTCGGCGCGGCGCTGGCGCGGCGCGGCGTGCAATGCCGTTATCTCCGCGTCGTATTGTTGCGCCAAATCTACGGCGAGTCGCAGCGCGGCGGCAGCAAAAGGTCCGCCGCGGATCGGCAGGAGAATCCGGCGCAGTGATTTCGGAAAGGGCGGCTTGACCGCGAGGATGTCGCGCGGCAGCGTGGGCAGGTATTCCCGCGGTGGCAGGTTGCGCC
>DAIDTM010000201.1 GCA_027457205.1 Anaerolineae bacterium
GAATCGTAAACCGCGGATGAAAGACCCCGTTCTGCACCCAGCGCACGAACAACTCCGGCGACGGCGCGTCTCCGCCGAACCCGCCCACGTCGTGCCCGGTATTTGGCGCGCCGGAGAGCGACAAACCCAGCCCCATCGGAACGTTGTACTTGAGCGTCTCCCAGTCCGACTCGTTATCGCCCGACCACGTCTGCGCGTACCGTTGAATGCCGGGGCAGCCCGACCGCGAAATGAGGTACGGTCGCTCGTCCGGACGACCTTCGCGCTGCGCGTCGTACGAGGCGCGCGCCATCAACAGCGTTTGCAGCGGGCGCGCGTGCGCGATCCGAAACGGTTCACCGAAACCGGCGCAGCGCGCATCGTCGTCCCAGATTTCAAATTCGTTGTTGTCGTTCCACATGGACGCGATGCCGTACTCCAGCAATTGTTTGCGCACGTTCTGCTTCCACCAATCGTACGTCTGCGGGTTAGTAAAATCGAGGTACGACGCGTCACCGCCCCAGAAGGTGCTGATCTCCGGCGCATCACTCTCTGGTTGCTTGACGAAACCGCCGAACGCGGCAACCTCGGCGTAGCGCGGATGCGTCGCAAGCATCGCCGGTTTGATGTTTGCCGCGAGGTGAATGCCGGCGCGCGCGAAATCATCGACCATCGCTTTCGTATCGGGGATACGCTGGTGGTCCCAGGTGAACACGTTCCGCTTTTCGTCCTGGTCGAGCGTATAACCGGACGACAGGTGAAACAAGTCGCACGAGATACGATGCTCGGCGCACAATTCGACAAAATGTTTGAGCTGCGCCTGCGCGTCGGGCGCGTCGGTATAGGTCATCGCCGAACCGAGATAGCCGAGCGACCAGCGCGGCGGCAGCGTCGGATGCCCGACGAGCGCGGAGAATTTTTCGACGACCTGCGCGATGCTGGGACCGTAGATCAGATAATAATCGATGTCGCCGTCATCCGCCTGATAGTAACGATAACGCCCGTGGTACGCATCGATCTCTGCGCCCAGATCGAAGACGCTCGTCGCCAGATTGTCGTAGAACAAACCGTACGCGCTCTGTGAATCGGGAATGAACGTGATGTAAAATGGGAAATGTTTGTAGAGCGGATCGGTCGTCGCCGCGTTGTAGCGCAGGGAATCGAGGTTCAACATCCGCATACGCCTGCCAGCTTTGTCGAGTTCGCCGGCGCGTTCGCCGAAACCGAAATAGCGTTCGCCGTCGTGATGCTCAAGGTAATGCCGAACGCTTTTGCCGGCGCGATCGTACGCGTACGCTCGCGCGGTGAGATCAGACGCCAGCGCGTTGCCTTGCGCGTCAAACCAGCGGATCGCAAAATCGCCGAGCGCGATCTCAAGCTGCAGTTGCGGCGTGCGGAGATGCAGCGCGTCTTGGCGGATTTCGCAATCAAAGTGCGGCAGCGGGAACGGCGTTAGGTCGTCGCGGCGACGCCCCTCGCGCGGCGCATCGTCATCCTTGCCGACGACTATCCACGTGCGATTGAAACGCGGCGCTCCATCGGGAAACATTTGCACGCGAATCAAATCGTCGGCGAGGATGCTGATCTGGAAACGCTCGCCGCGCGCGCCGGTACAAACCAGCGGATGCGCGGCGGGATCAGTAAGAGTGACGTGGTTGGGATGGACGAGTCGCATCGATGTCTCCGTCAGACAGTAAAGCCGTTCTACATTTTTTCTTTTACGCGCGCGAGCGCCGCCACGGAGAGCAAGAACAACACACCGTAGATCGCAAAGAGTAGAACGTAGCCCAGACCCGGAGTCGCCGGGAATCGCACGGTGAAGTAATCGGCGATCGGTCCACCGATGTACGCGCCGACCGCGCCTGCGCCCGCGCCGGCAAGATTGGATATGCCGAGATAGCGACCGGCTTCTGCCGGCGGCGCGAGTTTCGTCCCGAGCGCCCAGTTCGCGGTGTAAAACATTCCCGTCGCCGCGCCGATGAACGCGCCGCCGATGTTGATCGCCAGCAAACTCGGAATCGCAATCGCAATCACGACGCCGATTGCCGCGGTCACTCCCGCGATCGCGACGACGCGCCGGTGCCCGATGCGGTCGGACAGCCAGCCGCCGGCGAGCGCGAAAATCAAAATCAGCACGCCGACGACGAGAAGCAAATTGGCGGCAGGTCCGGCGGCTTGATCTTTGACCAAGCCCAAGCGTCCTTGGAGAAAGAAAACGATGAACGTGGAGAGATTGATCGCGCCGACGAGGAATGCCAGCCGGTTGATGATCCACCACACGAACGAAGGATTCGCGCGCGCCGCGTCGCCGAGACTGACGCGAACGCTCAGCCACACGCCGAGTCCCACCGCCACCGCCATCGCCGCGAGCCCCACACTGCCGGCGACCAACAGCGCGGTGGTCGTATCGCGGATCGCGTCGAGCGCAACGCTGGACGCCTTGACGCCTTCGCCCAACGCGAGAATGATCAAGGTGAAGAGCGCCGTCATCACGACGAGCCGCGCGAACGGCTGCCAGTCGAGCGGCGGCGGCTTGGCGGTCAGCGGCTCTTCGCGGATGAACATCGCCAAGATCATGCTCGCAACAAGCACGCCCACCGCGACAAGGATCGCACCAACCATGTTTCCCGCCGCGACCATTTTTCCAACCGTGAATGCCACCAGAATAACCGGTAGCGGAACTTCAAACACGGCTTTGATCGCGGAGAAGCGCCCACGCTGATCTTCGGGGACCAGATCGGGGATAACGGCTTGCTGCGCGGCTTGCGCCGCGTTCGCCGAAATCTGCAAGAGGATGGCGATCGCAAAGAGGAACCAAAACCCGGTCCACCCGCTCAGCCCCGACGAAAAGCCGATCAGCGCGATAAAAACCAGATCGATCCATGTGCCGCCGAAGATGTACGGGCGGCGGCGTCCCCAGCGCAACGTGGTGCGATCGGACAGAATGCCCCAGAATGCTTGCGCGAGCAGCGCGACCATCAGACTCCACAGTCGCAGTGTCCCGAAAAATGTTCCTTTCGCCCCTTCGCCGACGAATTGCTGAACGAGCAACGGATACACCAGCGGCGACAAAGTCTGCGACAGCGTCGAAAGTCCGAGGAAGTAAATGTTGGTAGTCACGTAATCGTACCAGCGAAAGGATTGCTTCATTGCAACTCCAGGTGGTGCGTATTACCGATCACCGGTATCGTTGCGTTCGCGTACGGCAAAATGCCAACGCGCGCGCCCGGCGCGAGATCGCGCAGTGCGATTCCCAGCGCGTCGTCCAGTGAACTATAGGGCGTCAATAGCAAGCGACGCACGAATTCCGGCGGCAGGTCAGTGACGAACAGCACGCGTTCGAGCGACGCGTCACGCGAAATCTGAAACGCCTTGTGCGCGCCGATGCGATAGCCCTCGCGTTTGAACGTTTCGATCACCTGCGCGTGCGACGTCTTGTCCGCGATCCAATCTTCGTAATGCCGGCTGCCGGTGCCTTCGGGACACGCGGCGACGAGAATCGCCGTCCCGCCCGGCTTGGTCACGAAGGTCGCATGCGCCAGCGCCTTTTGCGCCTGATACAGATTGATGTCTTTCGGGTGCCCGCCGGGCGAGGAGACGACGAGATCAAACGGCGCGGCGACCCGCTGTTCGTACAGTTCCAGCACGCGCGGAATGCCAACGCGCATCACCGCGCGCGGCTCGCCGGCGATGACGTGGACGATTTGCTTGTTCTCGCCGTTAGGTCCCGCGCCGTATGCGGGATTGACGATGGCGTTGAGCGCAAGATGTACGCCAATCATCTTGCCAATTTCTTCGACATCTTGGCGCGCGGGATTGTCGTCGTACCGCGCGATGTTCGCGCGGGGGTCGAGCATCATCGAATGATTGCGCGTCACCGTCTCTCTGCCCGCCAGCCCGACCGCCGCGGATTTCACGCCGCCCGAAAAGCCCATGAATTGGTGCGGCTCCAGATTGCCCAGTGCGATGCGGAACTCGGCGCGCGCAAAGACGCCATTGATCCACACCGGCGTTCCGCGCGTGGTCGCGCCTAAATTCACCAGAGCCGCGCGATCGTCGCAATCGTGGCTCATCACGCGATAGCGCGCGAGAATTTCGGGCGGAACGACGGTCGCCAATTCGTCCGCGCACATCGGCGCGTGCGTGCCGGTCGCGGCGATCAGCGTGATCGCGTCGTCGGCGATGCCGATGTCCGCGAGGCGTTGCAGCAGCGGCGGCAACAGCACGGCGAGCGGCACCGGGCGCGTCTTGTCGTTGATCGCCAGCGCAACCGATTTCGCGCGCGCGAACCGCGACCAATCGAACTCGCCAACCGGGTGCATCAGCGCGTCGATCACCGCGCGCGACGGATCTTCCGCGGGCGGAATCTGCGCCGGCGCGAGCACCTCGACGTGAAACGAATCGGGGATCGAAAAGGCAAGTTGAGTTCGGTTGTACGGGATACGATACGTAGTCATTGGCTTTAGGAAAAACGTGAGGCGTGACACGTGATCTCACGCATCACGCCTCGCGCCTTACGCGCTCCGATACAACTTGGTCAACACAAACTCATTGTGCCGCAACACCTCGGCTGCCGTCAAGCGACCGTTGATCGTGCGCTCCAACAGCTTGAGCGCGGCGTCGGCGGCTTGATCGAGGTTCATTTCCATTCGCAACATCCCGGTCAGGTCAACGTCGACGTGTTCCGACATCGTGGCAACCGTGAGCGGATTCGCAGACAGTTTGATGACGGGAATCACCGGATTGCCGATGATGTTGCCCTGCCCGGTCGTGAAGAAATGGACGACGGAACCAGCAGCGGCGCACAGCGTCACCATTTCGGCGGCGGCGCTGGACGAGTCCATAAAACTCAAGCCGGGCTTGCGCGGCTCTTCCGCCGGTTTCAAGAAATCCACGATCTTGCACCGCCCGGCTTTTTGGATATTGCCCATCGCTTTTTCTTCGATGGTCGTAAGTCCGCCGCGAATGTTGCCTTCGGTCGGCTGCGAGCCGAGCAAATCGACGCCCTGCGACTTGACAAGGTTCTGGTAGTCGTCGAATGCGGCTTTGAATTGCGCGGCGATTTGCGGCGTCGCGCATTGCTGCATGATGATGTCTTCGCCGCCGGTCACTTCGGTCGTCTCGCCAAAGATCAGCGTCGCGCCGGCGTCCGCCAATCGTTCGAACGTCCGCCCCACCGTTGGGTTCGATGCGAGACCGGACGTCGTGTCTGACTCGCCGCATTTGGTGCTCATCGTCAGCTGCTTTACCGCGAACGGCTCGCGCTGAATTTCGGAGGCGTAATGCACGAATTCTTTCGCCTTGCGCGACGCAGCTTCGATCGTTTTCAGATCGCCGGATCGCTCGATGCTAAAGCCGGCGACCGGTTTGCCGGTTTTTTCGATTTCCTTGACGATGCGGTTCGTCCAGTTCGGCTCGATGCCAATGACGATGGCGGCGGCACAATTCGGATTGCGCCCTTGCCCCGCCAGCGTGCGAAACGTCAATTCCAAATCCTCGCCGAATTGCAGCCGACCGTACGGGTGCGGCAGCGCCATCGTCCCGCGAATATTGTGGGCGACGCCTTCGGCGGCGGCGTTCGACAAATCGTCGACCGGGATGATCAAAACATAGTTACGCACGCCAAAGCGTCCGTCAGGTCGACGATAGCCGGTGAATTTGAGGTCGGTTGGGTTGATCATACGGTCCACCTTTTCGTTTCGAGATTGTGGGTGTGCACGTGCGAGCCGCGCGGCGTGGCTTGCGACGCCATCCCGATGACGCGTCCGTACTCGATCACGTCCTTGCCGTTCGCGAGATCGCGCATCGCGACCTTGTGACCGAGCGGCACGTCGTTGACCAACTTGACAGACCCAACTGCCTTGCCCTCAAGCGTTACCGCGCCGACCTCCGACCCGGCTTTCAGGTCTTGCACCGCGACGCCGACATCATCGTCCGGTTCGTGCAGTAGAATTGCGTGAGCCATCGATCCTCCTTAGAAATTTCGGATTTCAGATTTCAGATTTCAGATTTGAAAATCTTCCACTCGATTTTGCGATTGCTGGGTTGCTCGCCTTCCAACAGTCTTGTCCCATCAAATAACTCGAACGATGCAAGTCTGTTCGGATCGGGATACAGCCACACTTCGATGTCGTCGTCGAGGTGACCGACGCGCGCGGTCGTTACATTATCAAATGTGTCGAAGGCGCGAACGAATCGCGGCAGCGCAAATCCGCGCCGCAAAAAACGCGCCGTGCGACCAAGCGGCGCGTCCACGGCGATCTGGGCAAGCCCTTGCACCGCGCGATGCGCGTTCATATCCCACCACTCACCCGGCGGCAAGATGACTTGGCGCTCCGTCTGCCCCTGCCGCACCACCGGCGCGACGTAGAGCGCATCGCCGATCATCCAGGAGTCTTCGACGGCGTACAATTCCGCGCAGTCGCTCCAGATTAGCGCAGGATGGCGAAGGATTGGCGTGCCATCGCGCGCCGCTTGCTTCGACAGCGAATAGAAGTACGGAAACAACTTGACATGCTCTTCCGACAACGTGCGGTAAATTTCTACCGTCTCCTCGTCGAATTTCCACGGCTCGCGATTGCGCCCGATAGGTCCACCGTGCGCGCGCATCAGCGGCGAGTACGCGCCAACTTCTGCCCAGCGGATGAACAACTCTTTCGTCGTGATCGGCGTGAACCAGTCGTACCATCCGCCGATGTCGGAACCGTGCACCGGGAATCCGCACATCGACGCGTTCAACATCGCGCGCACCGCGGCGGGCAAGCCATCGCCGTCATCCCAGTCGGTATCCTGATCGCCGGGCCACTGCGCGGCGACGAATCGTTGCGAACCCGCATAACCCGCGCGCGGATATAGCAAGTGATCGTCGCCAAGAACATTGCGCGCGGCGCGCTGCATCGATTGGCAGTACATCACCGGGTACGCGTTCCGCATTTCCGATCCGCTTTTACCGTTGTAGCAAACACCATCGGGCGGCACCGATTCCGCGTAATCGGTCATCGCACCTTGAAAGCCGCGCCGATAGAACGCGCGCTGGACAAGCGCCTCGTGCCACGCCGCCGCGTGCGGATTGGTGTAATCGATCACCGTCGCAACGCCGTGAAAGATGCGCTGCTGGTACGGCAAGCCCAGCCGATTGCGAAGAAAATACCCGCGGCGCACGCCCTCGCGGTGCGTCGCCGCGCCGGCGTTCATGTACGGAAAATGCCAAATGGTAATTCGCATTCCGCTGTCATGCGCGGTCTTGACGAGGTCATCGATACGCGGGTACCACTGCCTGGAAAATTCGTACGAGCCGCGAATCTCTTGCCAGTGCTCGATGCCGACGTGCGCGAGCGGAATCTCGCGGTTGCGAAATTCGCGAATGTCTTCGCGCGTGTCGTCTTCGGTAACGGGACCGGTGCGCGTCTTCCACGGCAGGAATACCCAGGGCGGCGGCGTCTCACTACGACCGGTGAGCAAAGTGTATTGCTGTATTGCTTGAATAGGCGTTGGTCCAGCGCAGAGGAAGAGGTCGAGTTGATTATCGAGAACCGTCAAACGGGCGACCGAAGACGGAGGACCGCTTCGCGGGACGGAGGACGAATCTTTTCGGTCGTCGGTCGTAGGTCTTCCGTCGCTCTTAAACCACGACGGCTTGTACGTATTCCAAAACAATCCTGTGCTCGCGCCCTTCTCTCGCGCGATGAGCGCGAATGGAACCGGAAAGCCGGTGCATGGTTCTCCGTTCGGAAACGATCCGCGCGCGCCGAACCAGCGCTTGAGAATCGGATACAACAGCGGCGCGCGTTTCTTCGTCCACTCGTACCCCACGCCGCCTTCTTCGACGAGAAAGTACGTCTCTTCGCCGCGCTGGTCGATCCGGTTGAAGCGCTGACCGAGACCGAAAACGTGCGCGTCGTCAGCAAGGAGAAACGTGAGTGACGAGTGACGCGTGACGAGTGACGAGTGCGAAAACTGGATGCGAAGGATATCAGAATCGTAAAACGTGAAACACAAGAGGTAATCACTACCTGTGACAACGAGGGCGTTGGCTTGCGATTCGATCCTCAGCACCTGGTTGACTGGTCGCCTAATCGCTCCCAGTTTCATTTTCATCGTGTTGCCGGTGTAGAGCAGCGGAATCGAAATGATTTTTTGCAGCAGCAGATCGCACGCCAGTCCGTTCTCCGCGAGGTGCCAGAGCGTATAGCCGCGTGAATTCTTGACGACCACGCCGAACGGCGCGCGCGTCACTCGGACGCGGAGATTCGCGTATTCCATCGTCGCGCCAGCGTCAGTCATCGCGATGGCTGGCTCGATGGGGCAAGGTCGCGCGAGAACAAGCGGCGGCGGATCGACAGCATCCGAGTGTTTCGCCGGCTTGAATCGCCATGCGGCAACGAGCGCAGCGCCTGCAAGCATCGCAAGGACAAACACGACGACTTCGATGCCGCCAAGTCCTGCCGTTGACGTTGGGCTGCCCATCAGCATCTGCCCGTAGACGAACACCGTCCCTACGAGCGCGCCCGTGGACGCTGCCGCGTGTGCGAACGTGCCGACGAGCGGAACCACGCGCGCGGCAAACGCCAATGCGCGAACAGCAAAGACCAATAGCGCGAGCAAAAACGCCGCAGGAAATATTCGTAACAGCGTTCCCTGCCATGCCGTCACCGCCAGCGGCGCGCTCGGCATAACCGCTAGCGCGACAACAAACAGCGTCGCGGCAACGACGATCCCGCCGAAGAGGAGTTCGATAATTCCACGCCGTGCCATCAGCGCATAGGTGGGAAAACGAACGATTGTAGCGTTGATGTGGCTGTACAACGCCGCCGCCATCAACGAGACGACGATCCACGCCGGCAGTGTGCGCGCCAGCCGCGCGAGCGGCGCGTCATTCTGCGCTTGCGGTAGTACGCTCAGCACAAGCAGTGCGGTGAGCAACCCAGTACAAGCATCCAGCGCGAGAACTGCCCAGTAACGCGGCACGGGGCGTGCGCCCCACAGCACCGCGCGCAGATTGCTCTCGCGCTCGAATGGCGAAAAATGCTGATAATAGATGAGCGCGGATTGAAAGAGGACGATGAGGAGGAAAAGAAAGAAAAAGTGAATCATGCTTGCTTGGCAAAAAATGCAGGTATAATGTCCGCTGGACAAAGGAGATAGAAATGCCAAATGACTATGCTGTCTTCGGTCAAACCCAAAAACTGATTCGTGTCCTATGACTTGCCAAAATCATCGTCGATGCGGGATTGACGAAAGAAGAATTCGTCAAACGACTGTAATCACTGGACGAGTATTTTCAACTAGACGCCGGTGAACGCATTGTTTTTTTGCGCCCGCCGGCGTTCTACTTTATTGTCAGCGGCACGTTCATCGCGCGCGCGAGTAATTCCATCTCCGGTACGATTTCGCCGTATGCCATGACGAGGTGGTGTTCCCAGCCATTGGTGAGAATTTCGCCGAGAAATGCACTGCCGTCGCTGTCGAACTTGACGCGCGAGAGCGTGCCGCGCACCTCCATCTCCGTATCGAGCGCGGTCGCCATCGTCGCGAGCATTCGCAAGCTGCGCCCGTCATCGCCCAAGCGCAACAGCGTCACGCGCCCCGGCTTCAGTCCAAATCCCGCCGTTACCCCCTTGCCGCCGGCAAAGTGCGTGAACAGATGCCTGGGCTGGCGCGGATCCGCCAGTCCCACCGCGCCGCATCCGCCATGCCACAATACACCGGTGTTCGCGTCGCGATCTACCGATACAAAGTCGGTGAGGAACGGATGGACGCCGGTCAAGCGCCGCGCGATCAGCATCGAGACCGTGCCCATAATGTCGCCTTCGCAGCCAGTGTAAATGCCGCGATCGTTCAGAATCGAGACGACGCCGCAACCGGCGATGCCGTACTGTTCGACCAGATCACCCCAGCATTTCAACGTCATCGCATCAAATTTGTTTTCGGCGGCAAACTCAGTTAGCGCGATGGCGAGCGCGGCAAAGAGGTCACCTTGCCGCGCGCTGATCTCCACCACATCGTCAAACGATTTGAGCAAATCGCCTGCCGCCGCCCGCGCGCGATCCGCAGCGACTGCCTGAGCGCGCGCGACGAGAACCTGCAACCCCACATCCACCACTTCGGTACCTATAGCGCGGCGGAGCGCCAACTTGTCCACGGCGAGATCGTCAAAGCCGGGCGCGTGCCCGCCAATGAACGCAATACGGAGCTGGCGCAGATCACGCTGGATGCCAGCGACGCGTGCGAACCGTGCCATGCTTGCCGCCGCATCGGGATCGTCGTGCGCGGTGTAGAGTGTGGCGGGACGATGCCCCAGTTTGTAGAGGTTGCTCGCGTTCACGTTGACGCCAACGAGCGAATTGAGGCGCAACTTGCCGGTTTGTTCAGCAGGTTCATGCCACGCCCACAGCAGCAATGGAATCGCGTCGAATGCCTGCGCGAGCCGCTGCGCCAAACCGCCCAACGCGAACGTGCCGCTCAGAATCACCAGCGCGTCGATGTTCTTACCGCGCAGTTCGGCAATCGCCGCGTCTGCGTCCGGCGATTCGATCACCAGTTTCTCCACCGCGCACAATTCGACGCCATCGAGCTGGCTCAACCTCGCGCGCGTCTGCGCGTACCATTGCTCCGCCAGATCAGCATCGAACGTCAGCCGCGCGAGACAAACAAGACCAAGCCGAGCGGGTTGGGGATTTAGGAATGACATTTTCGGATCTTTCCAAGTAGGCAGTCGACAGTTGGCACCAGGCAGAAATCTGCTTTCTGCCTACTGCTTACTGCGCTCTATTCGTACGGCGTCGCGTCCCAGGATTCCGCGAAAATCTTAAGCCCTTTTGTCGTATACGGATGATCGAACGCGTCTTTGTACACGTCGAACCCGGCGGTGACGATGTCCGCGCCCACGACCGCTGCCTCGACGATTTGCCGCGCGTTGCGGACCGCCGCGACGAGCACCTCGGTCTTGAAATCGTAATTGCGGTAAATGTCGACGATCTCGGCGATCATTTCCGAAACTTCTTCGCCGTTCACTTCTTTCCAGCCGATGAACGGCGACACGTACGTCGCGCCCAACCGCGCGGCTTGCAGCGCCTGCGCGGCGGAGAAAACGAGCGTGAGATTGATGCGAATGTTTCTTTCGCGCAGCATCCACAGCGCTTTGAAGCCGGCTTCCGTCGCCGGAACTTTGATGACAAAGTTGGGCGACAACGCGGCGAGTCGTACCGCTTCTTCCACCATCGCGTCAGCCGCCGTGTGATGTGGATTGACTTCGACCGAAATCGTTTTATCGGTGTCTTGGAACTCGCGCGCGATTTCCTGGATCACTTGCAAAAAGGGTTTGCCGCTACTACGCACATGACGCGGATTGCTCGTCACGCCGTCAATGTTCCACATTTCGCGCGCATAGCGAATCTCGTCCACCTTGGCGCTGTCAAGAAAAAATTTCATCGATGCTCTCCCATCCGCATTTTCATCCGCCGCCCACCGGCGGAAATAATTCGACTTGATCGCGATCCGATACCTGCGCGTCTTCGAGCGCGACCATCTTTAGGTTCACAGTGACAATGGCAATTTCTGCCGGCGGAATCTGCAACTGCTGCAACAACGAGATCAAGCGCGTCGAACCGGTTAGAGGAATTTCCAGCCGCGAGCGTTTCTGTGGATCGTACCAGCTCAGATGCCCGCCGAGGCGCAAATGCATCTACGCTTGCTCCAACCAGTCCGCGACCCATTCGATGTCCAGTTCGCGCAAACGCGCGCGCGTCGGCGCGGTCGTTTCGGGGTCCCAGCCCTTGTGCCGGTACACCTCCGTCATCGTTTGATCGAATTCCGCTTTCGGAACCGCCACACCCTGCAGCGCGCCATTTTCCAGCGGCTGGAACAACCGCTCCGGCAGCGTGTCCTCCGCGCGCGAGAATCCCTCGCGGAGATTGAACGCGCGCGCAAGATTCGTCGCGCGTTCGCCGATCCGCAAAATGTCGCGCGCGTTCACCTCCCAGCCAGGCGCCGCGCGCAGCGCGGTTACCACTTCATCCACCTGGATGAACGAGCGCGGTGCGGGTCCGAAGAAACACAGCCCGACGACTTTTTCCGCGCTGTTCCAGTTCTCCAGAATCGCATAATTCCGCGCCTTGCGGCTGCTCAGTTCGCGCGCGGGGACCGCCTCGACGCCTAGCGGCAGCGCGCTCTTGAAACTGATCGAATCCGGATTCGCGACCATCGGGTCGTGCGCCGCGGTCAGATGATCGGCGCCGGCTTCATTGATGGCATAGCCAATGCCCACGCCCACCTTGCCGCGCGGATCGTGCATCGGCAATTCCTGCCCCTTGACCTGCATCGCAAAATAGCGTGCGTCGCCGCCGATCCGTTCCGCCGCGCGCCGCGTGCCCTCCGCGAGCAAATCACCGATGCCTTGCCGCCGCGCGATCAGCTCGACCAGCTGGAGCATCGCCGCGGCGTTGCCAAAATGCAGATCAATGCCGCCAGTTTCCTTGAGCCCGATCAGCCCATGCTCAAAACATTCCATCGCAAACGAAATGACCGAACTGGTCGAGATGGTATCCAGCGTAAAGCGATTGCACAGTTCGTTGGCTTTGGCAATCGCCTGCAAATCGTCGATACCACAATTCGGACCAAAGCCGTCGACGGTTTCGTATTCGGGACCGCCGTATGCATCGCTCACCTGATAGCGATCGTTGACCGCGACCTCGCGCTTGCAGCGCACTGCACACGCGTAACAACTGCGCCGCGCGGTCAACAGTTCTTTCTCGTACGCGTCCCAGCTCACCTTGTCCACATTCTCGAACGCGCCTTGATGAAAATTGCGCGTCGGCAAAATGCCGGAGGCGTTGAGACTGCCGACCAGTCCTGGCGTCCCCTTGTCCTGCAGGTCCCACGATTGTGGATGCTCCCGCACGCGCTTTGCCAGTACGCGTCCCAGTTCGGCAATCGGTTGTGGATTCTGCGTGAGATCGAGATAGCGCGTGGTGCCGCGTACGGCAATCGCTTTCAGGTTTTTCGATCCCATCACGGCGCCCATTCCGCTGCGACCGTTAAAGTGGCGCAGCTCGTTCGTCAGCGCGGCAAAGCGCACGAGGTTTTCTCCGCCGATGCCGATTTGCAGAACGCGAATCAACTTGTCGCCCAACTCTTCGCGAATCGACGCTTGCGCTTCTGCCGGCTCGCGTCCCCACAGATGCCGCGCGTCGCGAATTTCGGCGCGGTCGTCGCGAATCGAAAGATAA